>CBDVDU010000173.1:0-5623 GCA_965372825.1 uncultured Gammaproteobacteria bacterium
AGAAGGAGCTTATTCTTAAGTCAACAGCATTGCTGCTTAGGCAGGGACGTGTATACCGCCTCGCCTAGGCGAGGACTCCTTTCATATGAAACTTAGTTCATCCTTTATCGCTTCCCAGCTCCTCCCTCTTTACGCAAAATCCAATATTATTGTAGGTTATAGCGGTGGCGTAGATTCTCATGTTTTATTGCATTTACTAGCTAGCCTGCCTGAGTTTAAAAATAAAATAACGGCCGTTTATGTGCATCATGGTTTGCAAACCTGTGCCGATGATTGGGCTGTGCATTGCCAGAACTGTGCGGAAACGCTAGGTGTTAAGTTCAAAGAATTAAGAGTCAATGGCCAAGCTGCAGCAGGTGAAAGCCCAGAAGAAGCGGCGCGTAATGCTCGCTATCAGGCGTTTAAAGAAATCCTGACAGAAGCTGATGTGCTTTTATTTGCACAGCATCGTAATGATCAATTAGAAACGGTTTTATTGCAGCTATTTCGAGGTGCAGGTCTGAAAGGATTATCTGGTATGCCAACTAAATCCCCTTTTGCTGCGGGTGTATTGCTAAGGCCTTTATTGGATGTCAGCCAAGAAGAAATTAAGCAGTATGCCTTGCAGCATCAGTTACAGTGGATTGAAGATCCGAGTAATCAAGATACTCAGTTTGATCGAAACTTTTTGCGCCAAGAAGTTATGCCTTTATTAGAGCAGCGCTGGCCAAGTTTGGATAAGACTGTGGCGCGTGTTGCTGGGCATTGTGCTGAGGCTCAAACGGTCTTATCTGCAAATGCAAAGGAACAGATGTTAAGGCTTTATGAACAGCAGAAGCGGTGTTTGTTAATTTCTGGCTTGTTACAGCATGATGTTTTAATGCAACAATGGATAGTGCGTGAGTGGTTAGATTATTTAGGCGTGCGAATGCCTTCAGTGAAAGTGTTACGAGCTATTTTGCAGGATATTTTAGCTGCCCGGCAAGAGGCAAATCCTATTGTTCGGCATGATGGCTTTGAAATTCAACGCTATCGAGATGGCTTATATTTAGTTGCGGCACAAGATTCGTTTGATGTTAATCAGATATTTTCATGGAGCGATACGAGCCAGCCTTTACGTTTAAATAATAATGGTCGGTTGCTGGTGAGCGAGGCTCAGCAAGGTATAGCAAGAGATTTATGGCAGCAAGGAACGGTACAAATAAAGTATCGGCAGGGCGGTGAGAAAATTGCTTTACCTAATAGAACAGGCCGCCATAGTTTTAAAAAATTATATCAGGAAGCAGGCGTTGCTCCTTGGTTGCGTGAGAGGATGCCTGTTATTTATATAGAGGGTGAAATTGCTGCGATTGCTGACCTTTGGGTGAGTAAAGATTTTTATGGAAGAGCAGATGAGTCCTGTATAAAACTAACTTGGCAACAAAGCCCATGACGAAAAGCCTAATGTCGATTAAAATAGATTTCAATACTGCTGATCTGGCAGCGTAAAAGCGCTTTATTAATAATGTCTTTTCCACGGTCCGTTAGCTATTTATGGGCTACAAAAGGCTCTTGAGCATGTTAAAATAAATCAATTCATTTTTCCCTATCTTTTTCTAATCCATGACAAAATTTATATTTATTACTGGTGGTGTTGTATCTTCTCTTGGTAAGGGGATCGCTGCGTCTTCTTTAGCGGCTATTTTAGAAGCGCGTGGTTTAAACGTAACCATGACTAAATTAGATCCTTATATTAATGTTGATCCAGGCACTATGAGCCCTTTTCAGCATGGTGAGGTTTTTGTTACTCAGGATGGGGCTGAAACAGATTTAGATTTAGGGCATTACGAGCGTTTTTTAAAAACGCGGTTGACCAAAAAGAATAACTTTACTACAGGACAAGTTTACGAAAGTGTCTTGCGTAAAGAGCGCAAAGGTGAGTATTTAGGCGCAACTGTACAGGTGATTCCGCATATTACTGACGAAATGAAACGTCGTATTTATGCTAGTGCTGATGCGGATATTGAGGTTGCTATTATCGAAGTCGGTGGTACGGTTGGTGATATTGAGTCTTTGCCGTTTTTGGAAGCCATTCGACAAATGGGGGTCGAGTTAGGGCGTGATCGCTCTTTGTTTATTCATCTGACTTTAGTGCCTTATATTAAAACAGCGGGTGAAATCAAAACTAAACCGACTCAACATTCAGTTAAAGAATTACGCACCATTGGTATCCAGCCAGATATTTTGATCTGTCGCTCTGATAGCCGAATTCCTTCTGCGGAACGTCATAAAATTTCATTATTTACTAATGTTCCTGAGAAATCGGTTATTTCTGCGCCTGATGCTGATACGATTTATCGCATTCCGTTAATCCTCAATGAGCAAGGTTTGGATGATATTGTTGTCCATCAATTGCGCCTTGATGTTCCGCCAGCAGATTTATCTGAATGGGAATCGGTTGTTGAAGGTTTAACGAATCCAACCAATGTTGTAACGATTGCTATTGTCGGTAAATATGTTGATCATAGTGATGCTTATAAGTCCTTAAGTGAAGCATTAATTCACGCGGGAATAAAAACTCGTCATACCGTACAAATTAAATATATTGATTCTGAACTTATTGAGAATGAAGGTGTTACGCAGTTAAAAGATGTCGATGCAATTTTAGTACCGGGTGGTTTTGGTGAGCGAGGCGTGGAAGGTAAAATTTCTACAGTACGCTTTGCCCGAGAAAATAAAGTGCCATTCTTGGGTATTTGTTTGGGTATGCAATCAGCCGTTATTGAGTTTGCGCGTAATGTCGCTGGACTGGAAGGCGCGCACAGTACTGAATTCTTACCTAATAGCCCGCACCCAGTTATTGGTTTAATTACTGAGTGGCAAGATCATGACGGTCAAACTGAAACGCGTGATGAGAATTCTGATTTAGGTGGAACTATGCGTTTAGGTGCGCAAAAATGTCGCATTCAATCGGATTCTTTAGTATTTAAGATGTATCAAAAAGATGTTATTACTGAGCGTCATCGTCATCGTTATGAGTTTAATAATAATTACCTAGAACCGCTAGAAAAAGCAGGTTTAAAATTCTCGGGTAAGTCTATCGATGGACGTTTGGTTGAGGTGGTTGAAATCGAAGATCACCCTTGGTTTTTAGCTTGCCAATTTCACCCAGAATTTACTTCAACACCACGTAAAGGTCATCCTCTATTTTCTGGCTTTATTAGAGCCGCGGCAAAACAAAAGCAAGGTACACAAGCATGAAATTATGTGATTTCGAAGTTGGATTAGATAAGCCATTTTTCTTGATTGCAGGCACTTGTGTGATTGAAAGTGAGCAAATGGCAATTGATACCGCAGGGTATTTGAAAGAGTTAGCTGCTGAGCTAAAAATCCCCTTTATTTATAAATCTTCATTTGATAAAGCGAATCGGTCATCTCATGAAAGCTATCGCGGCCCTGGTATAGAGGAAGGATTAAGAATATTGGAAAAAGTTAAGCAGCAAATTGGTGTGCCTGTTTTAACTGATGTACATGAAGATACGCCTTTAGCGGAAGTCGCATCCGTTGTTGATGTAATGCAAACACCGGCTTTTTTATGTCGTCAAACAAATTTTATACAAGCCGTTGCCGCGCAAGGCATCCCCGTTAATATCAAGAAAGGTCAGTTTTCTGCGCCTTGGGATATGGTGCATGTCGTTAATAAGGCCAAAGCCACTGGAAATCAACAGATTATGGTGTGTGAGCGTGGTGCTTCATTTGGCTATAACAACTTAGTTTCTGATATGCGCTCTTTAGCAGAAATGCGTAATACTGGCTGTCCAGTTGTTTATGATGCCACGCATTCGGTGCAACTTCCTGGTGGTCAAGGTACTTCGTCTGGTGGCCAGCGTCAGCATGTACCTGTTTTAGCGAGAGCGGCAGTTGCAGCGGGAATTTCTGGATTATTTATGGAAACTCACCCTGACCCAGATAAAGCATTAAGTGATGGACCGAACTCATGGCCATTACATCGTATGAAAGAATTATTAGAAACGTTGGTAATGATCGATCGGGCAGTAAAAGCACAAGACTTGATAGAAAATACTTTATAAATATAAAAACAATGGGGAAAGTGTATGACCAAGATAGTTGATATTAAAGCAAGAGAAATTTTAGATTCACGTGGTAACCCAACGATTGAAGCTGATGTTATTTTGGAGTCAGGTATTGTTGGGAGTGCCATGGTTCCTTCAGGTGCATCAACAGGCGAGCGTGAAGCAATTGAATTACGTGATGGTGATAAGTCGCGTTATTTAGGTAAAGGCGTGCTTAAAGCAGTTGAGTTTGTTAATACAGAAATTCGCGCGGCAGTTATTGGTATGGATGTAACAGATCAAGCGGCATTAGATAAGAAAATGCTTGATCTGGATGGTACGCCAAATAAAGGGCGTATTGGTGCTAATGCGATTTTAGGTGTATCTATGGCAGCGGCTCGTGCTGCTGCTGCTGATGCAGGCGTGCCTTTATATCGTTATTTGAATAATGGCGGCGAGTTTATTATGCCAGTACCAATGATGAATATCATCAATGGTGGTTCACATGCCGATAACAGTGTGGATTTGCAAGAATTTATGATTCTACCGGTAGGCGCACCTTCTTTCAAAGAAGCCATTCGTTATGGTGCTGAAGTATTTCATAATCTTGCCAAAGTATTAAAATCTAAAGGTTTAGCAACAACGGTTGGTGATGAAGGTGGCTTTGCACCTAACCTATCTTCTAATGAAGAAGCAATTGAAGTTATTTTAGAAGCGATTGCACTTGCAGGTTACAAAGCAGGTGAAGATATTTTTCTAGGAATGGATGTGGCAGCCTCTGAATTTTATAAAGATGGTAACTATGAGTTAAGTTCAGAAGGTAAAACTTTAAGTGCGACTCAGATGACTGATTTATTGGCTGGGTGGGTTGAAAAATATCCTATTATTAGTATTGAAGATGGTCTATATGAAAATGACTGGGCTGGTTGGAAAGATCAAACTGACCGCTTAGGTGATAAAATTCAACTAGTCGGCGATGATTTATTTGTTACTAATCCAGCGACTTTAAAAGAAGGCATAGAGAAAGGTGTGGCTAACTCTATTTTAATCAAAGTTAATCAAATTGGTACTCTATCTGAAACCTTAGAAGCTATTAATATAGCGCATGCGGCTGGTTATACTGCCGTTGTTTCGCATCGTTCAGGTGAAACAGAAGATACGACTATTGCTGACTTGTGTGTTGCTACTGGTACCGGCCAAATTAAAACCGGATCATTAAGCCGTTCTGATCGTGTTGCTAAATACAACCGCTTAATGAAGATCGAAGAAGAGTTAGGTGCACAAGCGAAATACGCTGGCCGTAGTGCGTTTAAGAAATTATCTTAATTTATTTCTAGCTTATTAAGCGTTGTAAGCCCGCCTAACTATTTGTGTTAGGCGGGCTATAGTTTGACTGATATGCAGGTAGGGCGGACTTTAGTCCGCCTTTGTATTGCATAGGCTATCAATTTAAAGCGGGACACCCTACATAGCCAAATATGTAAATGAGCAAATGAATAGTGACTTTAATTTGCTTAGTCCGCTATTGCTAATCAATACTTGCAGGTGTACTCATTAAGTTTCTCATCGTCATTTTACTGATATTTATTGCA
>CBDVDU010000174.1:0-5614 GCA_965372825.1 uncultured Gammaproteobacteria bacterium
ATTGATAATGATGAAAATATACAGGCATTAAAAGCAAATTTTGATGCTCGTGTTATTCCTGGTTCAATCGAGCCGGTTCAAAATAATGATTAGGAGAACTTAATGAAGGGCGCACTTGGCAATATGATGCAACAAGCTCAGCAGATTCAAGAAGATATGCAGAAAGCTCAAGCTGAACTTGAAAACTTGGAAGTAACCGGGGAATCTGGTGGCGGTATGGTTAGCATTCTAATGACGGGAAAAAGGGAGGTGCGTAAAGTTTCCATTGATGATGCTTTAGTAGGTGATGACAAAGAAATGCTAGAGGATTTAGTTGCTGCTGCGATTAATGATGCTGTGCGTAAAGTCGCTAAATTAAAAAAAGAAAAAATGGCTGATGTGACTGCCGGCATGCCGATTCCTCCTGGATTTAAACTGCCATTCTAAAGATGCAAAAACAAGGCTTATTAACTGAAGTCATTGATGCCTTGTGTTGTTTGCCTGGAGTTGGCCCTAAGTCAGCGCAACGTATGGCATTACACCTTTTTCAGCGCGATCGAGGTGGGGCTGAAAATTTAGCTAAGGCATTGCAATTAGCAGCCGATAAGCTGGGAAATTGCAAAAAATGTCGTACTTTAACTGAGCATGAATTATGCAGTATTTGTGCTAGCCCGACACGTGATCAACATTTGGTTTGTGTAGTCGAAAGTCCGGCAGATGTTTGGGTTATTAATCAAGCGACAGAGTATCAGGGTGTGTTTTTTGTTTTAAATGGTCGCTTATCGCCTTTAGATGGGATTGGTCCTGATGAAATCGGCATAGATCAGCTTGAGCAGCAATTATCCGGTAAGCAAATAACTGAGCTTATTCTGGCAACCAACTCTACGGTCGAAGGTGAAGCAACAGCGCACTTTATTGCTCAGTTAGCTTTAGCTAATCATATAAAGGTTAGTCGTCTGGCGCATGGCGTGCCCGTAGGTGGTGAACTTGAATTTATTGATAGCAGTACTTTAGCGCATGCTTTTAGTGGGCGTCGTGAAATTGAATAGGATAGAACTATGACAGATTGTTTGTTTTGTAAAATGGTTGCAGGGGAAATTAAGCCTGATGTAGTTTACGAAGATGAGCAAGTCTTTGCGTTTAGAGATATTAATCCCAAAGCGCCGACACATATCTTGGTTATTCCTAAACAGCATGTGGCAACCTTAAATGATTTGCAGAATAAAGATCTTGCAGGGCATTTATTGCAAACGGTTGCACAGATTGCAGCAGCAGAGGGTATTGCCGAAGCAGGCTATCGCACTGTTATTAATTGTAATAATGAAGGTGGGCAAGAGGTCTATCATTTACACTTACATTTATTAGGTGGCCGTCCTATGACATGGCCAGCAGGATAATAGTATGCTAGATAACGTGACGGCAGAACAGGCTTTTGAGTGGGCTGAGCGTTTAACACGACAAAGTGATTTCAATGCTTTAACCAAAGAAATAGATGTCATTCTAGGGGGCTTGCCTGGTGTGCGGCAGGTGGCTATTTATGAGGTTTATGCTGGGAAACAGGTTAGAGCGAATGACAATAGTACAGTGGAAAGAGTGGTTCGTCGTTTTCCTGTGGACTTTGCAACAATTGAGCATCATGACGAGTATGCGGATTTATTGAATACTGTGGTTATAGTCAGTGATGTTCAGGTGGTTGAGCATAAATCTGAGCGATTAGTATTATTGCATGTTCCTAATTCTATCGGTCCGGATAGAACGATACTGCTTAAAGCTGAAATTAGTGACCAACTGATTGAGTTGTGTAAGTGCTTATTAGCTATTTACGCTAATCAAGTGCAACTGCATGATAATAAAGAACGTGATTTACTGACGAGATTACCAAATAGACAGTCTTTTGATATGCGTTTATTTCAGGTTTGCGAGTATTTCCGTGAGCATCAATTAAGTGATGCAGTGCAAGATAAAGGGTCTTGGATTGCCATGCTGGATATTGATCATTTCAAAGCCGTGAATGATTCTTTCGGGCATTTATATGGCGATGAAGTTTTACTGCATTTTAGCCAAATTATGGAAAAAAGCTTTCGCTATAATGACTTTTTATTTCGTTTTGGCGGCGAAGAATTTATAGTGATCTTGAATCTTGTAGATATGGTTTCAGCTCGAGAAGTTTTTGAGCGCTTTAGAGAAACCATTGCCCAATTTAAATTCCCAACTGTGGGCCGTGTCACAGTGAGTATTGGCGTGACCCATATTGACAGCAATGCCTTGCCTGCAAGTTTATTGGACTATGCGGATAAGGCTTTATATCATGCAAAAGGAGCGGGTCGTAATCAAGTGATTTTTTATGAGGATATGGATATAGAAGTGTTGGCTGAAGATGACTCAGATATTGAATTGTTTTAAGGTTACATTTTTTCGCGTAACTTTAGAAAACGTTGATAACGTACTTCAGAAATAGCGCCGCTTTCTACCGCTGCACGTACTGCGCAGCCTTTGTCCTGTACATGGCTGCAGTCATTAAATTGACAGTGATCTAAATAGGCTTGGAATTCTCTAAAGCCATAAGCTAATTGCCCCTCAGAAAGTCCTGCTAAGCCAAAAATCGCCACTCCAGGGCTATCAATAAGATCGCCGCCATCAGGTAAGTGGTAGAGCGTCGCCGCCGTTGTCGTATGCCTTCCATGTTTGGTTGTTTCAGAAACCGTATTAGTTTTTAGATTTTTATCTGGAATCAGTGAATTGGTTAGTGATGATTTTCCAACGCCAGACTGGCCGCTGAAGATATTAATTTTATTTGTTAAGGCCTGTTTTAATTGATCGATACCGATATTATCTAGCGCACTAACACGAAATAATGGATAACCAAGCTTGGTATAGGTTTCGAGCTCGCTTTCTATTCTGTCAGATGCGATTAAATCTGCCTTGTTATAGATCAGTAGAGCATCAATATTGCGGTTTTCACAGATAGCCAAGTACTGATCAATTAGCAAGAAGTCACAGTACGGTTCCGTAGCAAAAACCACAAAAATTTGATCAATATTAGCCGCAACGGGGCGTGTTTTTTTGCCTTTATTGGGTCGCTCTAGGAGTGAGTGGCGAGGAAGGAGTTCTTCAATACGACCTTGCTCGGGCGCGACAATAATAAGCTTAACTCTATCTCCAGCGGCAACGGTTTCTACCTTTCTACGTGTTTGGCAAAGAATGATTTCATTATTGACTTCAACTGCGATACCTTGGCCTAGGTGGGAAATAACGAGGCCTGAATAAAGTTCTGTCATGTGGGTAAATAGGTGGGTTTTTACTGCATTATAGAAAGCATAAAGACCGCAGAGAAAATATACAATGAATTCTCCGTGGCCTTTGTGTTGTAGGTTTAACTTTAGCTTGTGCTTATAATTTAGGCTCTAAATGCGCAATACGAATTGCAGCAGGTGGATGACTATAATGAAAGGCAGAAAATAAAGGGTCTGGTGTTAAAGTGCTGGCATTCTCTTTGTATAGTTTTACTAGTCCACTGATTAATTTACTTGCTTGCGCATGTTCTGCAGCAAAATCATCCGCTTCAAATTCAAACTTACGTTGGAAATAGGCGCTAATTGGCGTCATAAAGGTAGTAAAGACAGGTGAAACTAGCATAAATAACAACAAAGCAGCGGCATTAGAGGCAGTATTGACGCCTAAGCCAGTAAAGAACCAGTCTTGAGTAATTAACCAACCAAGTACGCCTAAACTAATGAGGCTCATAATCGAGCTAGCCACTAGCATTTTAATGACATGTTTACGTTTAAAATGGCCTAGCTCATGAGCTAGTACGGCTTCCATTTCATCATCATCTAATGACTCTGCAAGCGTATCAAAAAATACGATGCGTTTATTGCTGCCCATGCCAGTGAAATAAGCATTACCATGACCGGAGCGTTTTGAGCCATCCATAATGAAAATACCATTGCTACTAAAACCACAACGATCGAGCAATTGATTAATACGTTCTTTTAATGTGCCATCTTCTAAGGGAGTGAAATCATTAAATAAAGGCGCAATAACGGTAGGATAAAGCCAGCTCATAAGTAATGAGAAACTCATCAAAATAGCCCATGTCCAGATCCACCATGTATCGCCTATAGCTTGCATAACCCATAAAATTAAAGCTAATAAAGGCAGGCCAATAACCGCAACTAAAGCAAGTTGCATAAATTGATCCTTGATGAACTGATTCATGGTGCTTTTGTTAAATCCATATTTCTCTTCGATAACAAAGGTTTGATACAGTGTAGTCGGTAGCTCAAATAAAGACATAAGGAAGAAGATGCTTGCTAATGAAGCTATTCCTGCAACGATAGGCGAGAATTCGAAACCTGCCCAAAAGTTAAAAACTAAGCTAATACCGCCACCAAGAGTGAGTAATAATAAAAAAACGATACCGACAACGCTATCTATGTCGCCCAGCTTACCTTTTTCTACGGTGTAATCAGCCGCTTTTTGATGTGCTTCTAGGGTGATAGACTCTGTGAAAGCTTCAGGTACTTCATTGCGGTGTTTAAGTACATAACTAGCTTGACGTTTGGATAGCCAAAATTGCACGGAATAAGAGAGTACCAGTGCGATTAAAAATATATAAGTAAAAGTATTCATTTATGGATAAATTTGAAGAGTTAAAAAGGGCTTAGTTGAGTATTAGCTATACAGATTAGCCAATGCTACAATTTACCGCAACTTTAAATGAATATATGGGCTGAGTAAATGACTCAAAATGCAGACAATCTTATCTGGATTGACTTAGAAATGACAGGCTTAGATCCTGATAAAGATTTAATTATTGAAATAGCAACAGTAGTCACTGATAAAGACTTAAATGTCTTGGCGACAGGTCCAGTGCTGGCTGTGCATCAAAGTGATGCTGCGCTTGCTGGTATGGATGATTGGAATCAAGAGCATCATGGTAAATCTGGATTGATTGAACGAGTAAAAGCTTCGACTGTTAATGATGCGCAAGTTGAGCTACAAACCATTGAATTTTTAAAGCAATGGGTGCCTGCTGGTACCTCACCTATGTGCGGGAATAGTATTGGTCAAGATCGACGTTTTTTATATCGTCGCATGCGCCATTTAGAAGAGTTTTTCCATTACCGTAATTTAGATGTTTCTACACTTAAGGAATTGGCTGCACGTTGGGCACCTGAAGTAAAAGAATCATTCAAGAAAAAAGAAACGCACCAAGCTTTAGAGGATGTTATTGAATCGATTGAAGAGTTAAAGCATTATCGTGAGCATTTTATTAAAATCTAATTAGGCTTTAGCATGAACTCATTAATTGCCGTTGCTTTTGGTGGTGCGGGTGGCGCGGTTCTGCGCTTCTTGGTTTCGTCTGGAGTGTATCAATGGTTAGGCCGAGGGTTTCCTTACGGTACATTGGCTGTTAATATTATTGGCTCTTTTTTTATTGGTTTATTGGCTGAAGCTTTAATTTTACAGCGTATTGCGATCAGCATGGAATATCGAGCAGCTATTTTGATTGGTTTTCTAGGCGCGTTCACCACGTTTTCTACTTTCTCATTAGAAACCATTTATTTGCTTGAACAAGGTAATATATCTAAAGCCCTATTAAATATAGCGATTAGCATTTTTGCTTGTTTAT
>CBDVDU010000175.1:0-5561 GCA_965372825.1 uncultured Gammaproteobacteria bacterium
TAATAAATAAAAATAGCATGATGGAAGAACTTTACGAACAACCGACAAGAAATGTTAGTGAATTATTTGGTAATAATGAAGATTTGACCAAATTATACGATGATAATAACTATACCGCGTACACCGAAGATTTAGAGTTTATGTGGCGCTGGACTATTTTTCGTGAAGATAAACTTGTTCAGGAAGGCTGCTCTTTGACAGAAGAGGCATCAAGACGTGCAGTTAATCATGTCATGGCATTTTTTAATATTAGTGCAAAAAATAAGCAGAAGAAAGAGGTTAATGATTAATGGCAAATCATCAAATAAAAGTTATCACCGAAGAAGGCGAATCGGTCTCTTTTGATTGCGCACCCGAAGAAGATATTATCAGTGCGGCAATCCGCCAAAGTATTTTTTTAATGTCATCATGCCGCGAAGGCGGTTGTGCAACCTGTAAAGGGGTTTGTACTGAAGGTGATTTTGAGATGGGTAAGGTCAGCGCTCAAGCGTTACCGCCCGAAGAGCAAGAAGAGGACATGGTTCTGTTGTGTCGTTGTTATCCAACAGAAGATATGGTCGTTGAAGTGCCTTATACCTTTGACCGTATTTCTTATTCTGAAGAAGGTAAAGAGTTTCCCACCGAGATTGTCGAGTTAGAGCAAGTCTCTAGTAATGTGACTAAGCTTTGCCTGAGCCGTTCCGATGGCGAGAAAAAAATCAAGCTGGATTCAGGCCAGTATTATGATTTAGAAATACCGGGTACGGAAACCACGCGATCTTATTCTCCAGCAAATATTGAGAATAATGACGGGCAAATGGAACTTTTAATTCGTGTTTTGGATGATGGGAAGTTCTCAAATTTTCTGAAAAACGATGCAAAAGTAGGTCAGACGATTAATGTTAAAGGGCCTTCGGGTATTTTTGGCTTAGTTGCAGATGGCTTTACGCCACGCTACTTTGTCGCGGGTGGCACAGGCCTAGCGCCTATTCTATCGATGGTTAGATTTATGAAGGAATGGGGCGAGCCACAACCTTGCACTATTTACTTTGGTTCTACCTATGAAGAAGAAGTTTTTTATATCGAAGAGCTGAATAAACTTGCCAGTGAAATGGATAATCTAACAGTCAAGATATGCGTATGGAAAGCGACAGACTCTTGGGCAGGTGAAAAAGGCAGCGTGGTTGATGTGTTGAAAAAAGATTTGCAAGAGGCATCCACAAAACCTGATCTTTATTTATGTGGTCCTCCCGGTATGGTTGATGCGACCCATGCTGTATGTGAGGAAGTAGGAATCTCTAAAGATAAAATTTATCTAGAGAAATTTCTGCCTAGCGTTTCTTAATTAGTATTGTATTACTCACTTTCTTTTGGCTCCGAAATTAAAGCGGGACACCTTGATGACTCTCGTTCCAACGCTCTGCGTTCCGTGACGCAGAGCGTTGGAACGAGGTTGTGCGGTTTTTGTCCTGTCTTAAGTACCTAGCCCTTTTCTTGGAATCTATCGATGGATAAAGCGGACATTGAATTTGTTTATGGCATGGTGGAGCAACTGGATCAAACCATACGTAAATTAACCCTAGATGAGCAGGAAATCAGCACCAAGTTAGGTGAGCAACGTACTGAAGAATTAAGAGAGTATTGGCAGCAAGAGCTTGATGAAGAAGACGCTGAAGAGTTAAAAACGACTTTCGACTACTGGGATAAAATGTTGATTTTCACTTGGGCGCATCGTGAGCGTGCACATACGGCGCGTGTCAAGGTGGGGCAAGCCTTAATGAAAGAAAGTAATAATCCCGACGTTTAAAAAGGCAGGGTGGGTCAAAAGACCTGTATTGAACCCTTATCTACCTTAACAATTTATAGCACACAAAACATAACAAGGATCACTATGCCAACAAAGATAATCTATGACGCTGAAGCCCGATATAAATTTATGCTGGGAGTTAATAAAATTGCTAACGCGGTAAGCGTAACCTATGGAAGTGCAGGTCCGGCCGTTATGATTCAGAACGTTGCCGAGGGTCTTATGCCCATATTTACCAGGGATGGTGTTACTGTAGCAAGATCAATCAGCTGTGATGATCGTACGGAAGACTTAGGCGCGCGAATGTTACGTGATGTGGCTGGTGCTGTATCGCGCGAAGTAGGTGATGGCACGACGACAGCCATCGTATTAGCGCAAGCGCTTAGCAGGGATAGCATGAAGTTTGTTGAAGCAGGCTATCATCCTGTACAGTTAAAGCAAGGAATGGATATTGCTTTAGCGGTCGTTGAACAGAAGTTAAAAGAAAATGCGGTCACAGGCGTTAATAGCGACTGGATTGAAAAAATTGCTGCTATCGCGACAAAAGATGAGCCGGGTGTCGGAGTATTGCTCGCTGAAGCATTTGAAAAATTAGGCTTGGATAGCGCGTTGACCTTTAAGCTAGGTAATGCGCGCGAAGATGTACTTGACATCGTGGATGGACTTGAATATAGCCAAGGTTATTTGTCACCGAATTTTGTTACCGATAAAGATCGCGATATAGCAGTGCTAGATAACCCCTATATCCTGCTTTATGACAAAGAAATAAGCGATTTAATGGATTTAGTACCTATTTTGCAAGATGTGAGTGCTATGGGGCGTTCTTTGGTTATTATTGCTGAAGATGTTATCGGTAAAGCTTTGTCAGGTTTATTGCTAAATCAAGCACAGGGTAATTTTAAAGTTGTCGCACTTAAGCCCCCGGGGTTTGGTGATAAAAGAGAAAATAGACTGAAAGACTTAGCGATTATGACTGGCGGGGAAGCCTTCATTGGTGATTTTTCTACTAAGCTTGAACATATTGAATTAGAACAGTTAGGCGAAGCTAAGCAGGTTATTGTTACGGCCGAAAAAATTACTATTATTGGTGGTCATGGCGATAAAGATGCGATTAAGCAGCGCGTTAATTATCTTGAAAATGAAGCGAAAATTATTCAGCAAAAAAAACCGGGCGATGGTTCACCGACAGGTAATAAACACGATTTTGAAGAACTTGAAGATCGCTTGGCTATTTTATCCGGTAAAACGGGTGTTTTTGAAGTTGGCGGGATAAGCGATGTAGAAATTAAAGAACGGATGGTACGTATTGAAAATGCCTACATGTCTGCTAGAGCAGCCTTAGAAGAAGGCGTCATGCCTGGTGGTGGCGTGGGCTTATTTAATATGGCTCCATTTTTAGATGAAATTATTGCCGTTAACCTAGAGCAACAACAAGGCATTTTGCTTGTTAAGCAAGCTTTGATGAGTCCGTTGAAAAAATTGCTCAGTAATGTTGGCGTTAATAGTGAAGTGGTACTTGCACACTTACAGCAGGAAAATAACCCTCGTTTTGCTTTTAATACTCAACATAAGACTTACGGTGACTTTCTTGATATTGCTGTGCTTGATGCGGTTAAAGTCACCCGCTTAGCATTGCGTAATGCAGTTAGTGTTATAGGCACGATGATTACCACTGAAGTGGTTGTGATGCATGTGCCTGATATGTCCATTATGGACGGCTATTCGCCTGAATGGGCAGCCGCAACGCGCGAGGATCCACGCGCAGAATAACTCGATTTTTATGCTCCATGTTTTACCCTTGTGTTAGTCATATTTTACTGACTTCCTCTTGTTCCTTAATGGAATATGGGCAATGCGACATTATGTCGCATTGCCTTTTTTTTTGTATTTTGTTATCTTGAAATGCTTTATAAGTTTTTGTTTTAATTAATAAAAATAGAGATTTAAGGTTTTGTGTCGATACTATCGTATCAATGCGTCTATTCGAGAGAGAAAATGGAAATTGCACTCAAGATACCCAACAAAGTAAAAATTGTTCAGGAAACCTTTTTACTACGTCAATCCTTCGAAGTTGAAATGTACCGGCCGGTGCAGGCTTGGCAGTGGATGGTACAAACACGATCCATTCCTGAGCAAGTTGATTGGGTGCGTATTGATGTGTCAGAGGCTTGGTTTCGTTGTTTGGAAGAGTATCATCTACCGTTGGGTAATTTTACTAATTGGGATAAGCACCTTAGCCATAAAAGTTCTGAGATTGAAGCTAAACAAGCGGAGCACATTGCTGAGCAGATTCAGGAATTAAGTCATCATTTTCAAGTATTTCTCGAAGAAGCTGGCGTGATGATGGTTGTTGTTGCACCCAATGGCAGCTTGTTATATGTGACGGGGGAGCAGAATTTTCCACGCGCATTTCAATTACCCACCCAAATCAAACAGACTAATTGGCATGAAGCGGGTTTAGGCAATAATGGTATTGGTACGGCACTAAAATTAAAAAAACCAATCGCTTTTCAAGGTATGGAGCATTATTTAAGTATTCTCCACCCTTATACAACCGCTGGTTATCCTTTATTAGATGAAGCCGGTGAATTGCTCGCCGTCATTGGTTTAGTCAGTGATCACCAAGAGCAGATGAATTCCTTGTTCGCCTTTTTGCACTTAATTGGCGTGTTAGTGAATACTAACTTACCTTTAGCTAATAATGCAGAAGCACAAGTGCGCGTTTTAGAAAAGATTCCTTTTCGACCCGCTAAAAAACCCCTAGAAACAGAATTTTCCTCCTCTGTGACAGAAGAATTAAATCGCTATGTTGATAAAGCTGTCAAATTACAAAAGCATAAAATTCCTATTCTCATCACTGGAGAATCAGGCGTAGGCAAAGATCATTTTGTTTCTTTGTTGAAAAATGCAGGCCCTAGAAAAGATGCCCCACTGATTGCGATTAACTGTGCGTCTATTCCACATGAATTGATTGAAAGTGAATTATTCGGCTATGAAACTGGCAGTTTTACGGGGGCTAGAAATGGCGGTAAACCGGGTAAATTTAGCTTAGCGGATAAAGGTATTTTATTTCTCGATGAAATAGGCGATATGAGTTTTGACTTGCAATCCACATTATTGCGGGTTTTAGAGACCTCTGAATTTACCCCTGTTGGTGGTACTCGCCCCATTAAAGTTGATGTACAAATTGTCGCGGCTACCAATGTGCAATTATCTGAAGCGGTAAAAGAAGGACGTTTTCGTCAGGATTTGTATTATCGTTTAAATGGCGCGCAAATACATTTGCCCCCGCTGCGTGATCGAGCCGATAAAAAGCAAATTATTGATCACCTTTTACAGCGAGAAATACAAAATATCATCGGTGATGAGGGTGAGGTTAATTTTTGCCCTGAAGTGATAAAACTACTGAACCAGCATCCTTGGCCAGGTAATATTAGACAATTTATCAATGTTGTTCGCGCTACGTTATATACGGCGGGTGAGGATAATATTGTCTTGAATGACTTGCCCGTTGATTTTATGGATGAATGGCGAGCTCACTGTCTAGCAGAAGATACTCCTGAACTTATACCAGAAAGTGTCGACCAATTAGGCGCGATGAGTTTAGCGGATTGGGAAATGCACGGCATTAAAATAGCGCTCAACGAGTGTGAAGGTAATATTTCCTTAGCCTCAAAAAAACTTGGCATCACGCGAACAACTTTGTATAAAAAGATTGAACGCTTTGGCCTAAGAAAAACTAAAGAAAGCGTAGTGTATGCCTGATGGTACTTGC
>CBDVDU010000176.1:0-5542 GCA_965372825.1 uncultured Gammaproteobacteria bacterium
TCAGTCCGCTTTTTTAGCAATGGCGGACTGAAGTCCGCCCTACGAGTTATCAGCTATCCCGTTTTAAGTGCGTAGCCAAGCTTTCTGCTTTAATTTGTTATGCATTCCAAAGTATTAAATGCATTCTATAATATTTTTTTATTAGCTAACCTGATCGATAGTTTTTTGCGCCATTCAGGCGCTAGCTCAGGAATAAGTAATGCTTTTTCCATAATGGATATGGATTCAGTATACTCTTTATCAAAATAAGCCCTGAAAACAGATTGGACGCTTAATTTTAGCGCACCTTCTTTAATCACCTCTACCTTATTTCCCTTTTCAAGCGAGCCTTCTTGAAGCACGCGCAGGTAAATTCCAGTCGCAAAATGATCAATGAACAAACGAGGCATATCTTTGTTTTTTAAAGCAATACCGAGTTTAAAACAGGGGATTCTAGGCTGACTTATTTCGAGTATGCACTGGCCTATGCTGATGTGGTCGCCAATATGTAAAAGTGATTCATCAAATCCCGATATAGTTAAGTTTTCACCAAATATGCCGGCGTTTAATTGAGTATTTTGTAACACATCACTCCAGTATGAGTAATGGTCAGAGGAAAAAGCATAGATAGCCTTATGCTCACCACCATGATTTTTTAAATCGACTTGTTGATCGCTCTGTAGGCCTTCTTTGCTAATAAACAGAGGTGTTGTGACCGGTTTCTTAAAAATCCCTGTAGAAATTATTTTTCCTTGGCACTTAACTTCGGTAGCTTTCGAGGCATTAATCGATAAAAGCTTCATGAATAGGCCGGATTAATTAATCTAATGAACCTGAAGCAACATGAAATGCATCGGCATAAATATCAGATAACGAAGCGCCTTTCAAAAATGCTTGGCGCTTAGTATTGTTTACCATATCTGGATGACCGCATAAATAGACTCGGAAGCCTTTCAAATTAGTTAATTGGCTAAAGGCCACATCATTGGCGCGCCCTGCAAAGACATGCTCAGGTGGTTCACCACTGGAAATACAGGGATGGTAATGGAAATTAGCATGAGTTTCGGCCAGTGCTTGCATTTCTTCTACCCAATACAAGCCATTTAAATCACGGCTACCATGATATAAATAAATATCACCTTTATGACCTTGATGTAAGGCTTCACTAATAATACCCGCTAAAGGGGCAAGTCCACTGCCAGTACCTATTAATAATAGAGGCGAGTCTGGTTTGTCAGATAGGTAATAACATAAGCCTTGTGCTTCTGAAACGGCAAGGCGATCACCTAAGTTTAAGTCTTCATGCGCCCAAGCACTAAAACGCCCACCCGCTAGGCGGCGTATATGAAAACTTAATTGTTTGCTGTGAATGCGATTATTGGCAATTGAATAACTACGTGATAAACCGTCATCACGTTGTAAATTAACAAATTGCCCAGCGTAATAATCCATTGGTTCATCAAGCTCTAAAGTAAGCAATAATGTTTCGGCATTAAGTTCCTGCTTGGCACTCACTGTGCCGTGGGTCATAAAATCAGTATGATGACGGTGCGCAATACGCATCGCTTGTTGTGGGTAGCAAAGGCAAGCCAGAAAAAAATTTTGCTTCTTCAGGCCTTCTTTTAATCCATGTTGCGCCTCAATAGGTGGCGCTCCATCTAAACTACGCAACAAGCAGCTTTGGCATGCGCCTTGGTGACAGCTATGAGAGATATCAACCTGTTCACGTAACAAAGCATCGAGTAGCGACTCGTCAGATTTGCATAAAATAGATTGCTCACCTAGCTGTATTTTTTGCTCCGTCATCATAAAATCCAAATAATTAACGACCTAATACATCATTACGTGTAGTTTCTGCAATGGCAGCTACTTGTTCAATAAGTGCGTCAGGTACATTAAGCTCTTGTAAAGTACCTGCTAAATGTTCTACCACGGCATCAAAATGACTGTCATCTAAACCCATTTTTACAAATTTAGCATGCGCAGTACGCATATCTGTACCGCTATAGTTATTTGGTCCACCGAAAGCCATCGTTAAAAAGGCTTTTTGTTTGGCGGCTTGTTGATCCATATCAGTATTATCAAAAAATCGATTAATTCTATAGTCACTTAATACGCGACGATAAAAAATATCAACAGCTGCATCAACAGCTGCTTCGCCACCTAATTGCTCAAATAATGATTTATCTGATGATTCGCTCATAATCTACCTTCTTATAGTTTTTATTAAAATTATACGACAGTGAAATATCAGTATAGGGTCGATACAAAGCTTTTGCAATATAAATATTGCAAAAGATATTTATTGCCCCTATCGCCTAATTATATAGATATAATGGCTCGTTTAATTGAGGCTAAAAGTGACATTTTTAACTTTTCCTCAGGTTAAGTCACAAACTAAAAGGCTGTATGCAAAATCAATCAGGAACCAGACAAGAGCAAATTTTGGCTATCTTACTGGCCACCAAAACAGGGCTGAGTATTGATGTTATTGCTGAGAAGCTAAATATCTCGCGTAATGCGGTCAAGCAGCATATGGTTGTCTTGGAAAAAAACCAGCTTATTAAAGCAGGTAAGTTTAATTTAACGAAAGGTCGTCCTTCTCGTAGTTATGTATTAACTGAACAAGGGATTAATCATTTTACTAAGCAATATTCTTGGTTTTGTAATTTATTGATTACCGAACTCAAAGAAGAAATGGGTTCGGAGGCTTTAGTCGCATTGTTTCAACGCTTAGGAACTAAAATTGCAAATTCTTTAGCGCCTCAATTTACTAATCAAACGGCTGCTGAGAAAACGCATACACTCGGTATTATTTTGCAGAACTTAGGCTATCAAGCTGAAGTGAGTGAGCAAGACGGGCAAATGACAATTAGTGCTATTAATTGTGTGTTTCATGATCTTGCCCAGGAACACGGTGAATTATGTGAATTTGATCGAACGCTTATCCGTACTTTATTAGACAATCCTGTAGAACAAACTGAATGTATGGCTAAACAAGGTTGTGCATGTCGATTTAAAACCACTATTTAACATAAAGCATATGATTGAACCTGTTGCCTTAAAAGATTTCTTTGTCACTTTTTATTCATCTGCGTTAATTATAATGGCAGGCGCTAGTTATGCACTGCTATTTACGTGGTCTAAAGTTAATTCACGTTTAATAATCAAGTTATCAGCTTATCTGTCTTATTTGATATTACTGGTTTCAGTTTATCAATTAACGCTCGCTGCTAACCTAGTCGGTTATTGGCAAATCATTTCTTACCTTATGGTCGTTGGCTATTTTTTTGCGCCTATCGCTATTTGGCAGTTGTGCAAAAAAACGCATGATGAACCTATTTTAACGACAACAACCTTGGAGAATGAAAATGAGTGAAACGCCTAAATGGGCTTCCGAGTCCTTTTGGAAAAAAGTAGCCGTGTGGGTGACCGCTGGTTCTTTTTTAATACTGGTAATTTTGACCTTTGATACCTTGAAACAAACAACCGCTGGGGGGGAACGCGTAAAAGCTTATTCGGTTATTAATAAAAAAATTGATTATCAATTTGATAAAAAGCTAAATAAATTTATGCACATTATTGGTGGAGAAGAATTATTATTCGGTCAAAAATTTACTGAAGACGAAGCAGAAGCGTTAGTCACTTTAGGTAAAAAAACCACTCAAGCTAAAAACTGTATGAATTGTCACACCTTATTGGGTAATGGTGCTTATTATGCGCCTGATTTAACTAAAGCTTGGCTAGATCAAGGTTGGTTAACGACAGAATTACGTGAAGAGCAAATGCTTAAATTTTTAATGGACCCAGAAAAAAATGCACGTACCTTTGGTTCAGGTCGAAAAATGCCTAATCTGAACATTACCGAAGAAGAAGCAAGAGGCGTAGTCGCGTTCTTAAAATGGATGTCAGCCATTGATACGAATGGTTTCCCATATAATTTCACTACTATTGAAGC
Organism: uncultured Gammaproteobacteria bacterium; assembly: GCA_965372825.1. GTDB lineage: Bacteria > Pseudomonadota > Gammaproteobacteria > Methylococcales > Methylomonadaceae > Methyloprofundus. The sequence goes on from CBDVDU010000176.1 coordinate 3,938, forward strand.
AGAGGTTGAATAATTATGAGCAATATTGAAGTGGTAAAACCAGGCCTCTTAGGGACGGTGCAAGGTAAATTAAATACTTTCCATAAATGGGCTGGCGTTGATGATAGTACCTTAAATGGGGGGCAAAAATTAGCTGTAAAATATTTTATGGCAGCTATTATTTTATTTATTTTCCAAATTCTGTTTGGCTTACTGGCAGCGGCACAATTTTTAATTCCAGGGTTTCTTTATGAGATTTTAGATTTTAGTGTCAACCGCATGGTGCATATTAATGCCATGATCCTTTGGATGTTATTTGGCTTTATTGGCTGTACTTATTGGCTATTAGAAGACGAAAGTGGCACAGAAATCGTTGGCTTAAAATACGGAGTAATCGGTTATTGGGTGCTGATGGCAGCAGTCACCATTGTCGTGCTAGTGTATTTATTAGTGCAAACTGGGGCGGGTAATGACACCACTTTATGGTTGATTAATGAAGGCCGTGAATATATTGAAGCCCCACGTTGGGCGGATATTGGTATTGTTATTGTTATGCTGATTTTCTTTTACAACGTGGTTATGACCTTTAGTAAAGGTAAATGGTCAGGTATCGCTGGCGTTTTAACGCTCGATTTAGTTGCGTTAGCGGGTTTATACCTTGCAGGTATGTTCTACATGACTAACATCACCCATGAGCAGTTTTGGTGGTGGTGGGTTATTCATCTTTGGGTAGAAGCAACTTGGGAAGTGCTTGTTGGTGTGATTATGGCGTGGTCACTAATGACCATTTTAGGGGTTAGCCGTAAAATTGTTACAACGTGGTTGTATATCGAAGTCGCCTTAATGTTTGGTTCGGGTATTTTAGGATTAGGGCATCATTATTTTTGGATTGGTACACCTGAATACTGGCTCACCATTGGTGGTTTTTTCTCTGCACTAGAGCCTATTCCACTAGTAGCCATGGTTGTACATGCTGTTTATGATTCAGGCGAACGTTCATTTAAAAATATGAACCACCCCGCAATGGCTTGGTTGATTGCACATGCTTTTGGTAATTTCTTCGGTGCCGGTGTGTGGGGTTTTATGCATACCTTGCCGCAAATTAACTTATATACACATGGTACGCAATGGTCGGCATCACATGGTCATTTAGCCTTCTTTGGGGCTTATGCAACCATTAATATTGCCTTCTTCTATATTGCTATTCAACATTGGCGTGGTAATGTTTGGATGGGCGGTGGCTCGCAAAATGCTTGGCGCTGGAAATGGGCTTTAGGTTTATTGAACTTCGGTGTTTTAGGTATGACTATTGCACTGTTAATTGCAGGGTATGAACAATCCTTTATCGAACGTGCTATTGAGGGGTCTACATGGGCAGGCTATTTCTCTGCACAAAATCACCCTTCATTTATCAGTGCTATGCAGTGGCGTATGTTCTTTGGCTGGGTAACGGCAGCTGGTTTAGGTTTATTAGTGTGGGATTTACTGACTATTGGTAAGGGCGAAACACGTAAAGCTGAAGTAATTGTTCAATCGGAGTAAGTTATTGCTTACCAAGTTAAGGAGGGAGCAATGCTGTTGATTTAAGCCCTCTCTTGCTGGAGAGGGTTGGGTGAGGAGAATAAA
>CBDVDU010000177.1:0-5526 GCA_965372825.1 uncultured Gammaproteobacteria bacterium
GGAGTAAAAAGACAAGTTAGAAATCGGGAGTTTGTTTCATGCACGTTCCTAAGTACCTGTTCAGACATATTTAACATTCCTGGATGGGTAGAGAGAAGTGCCTGCTCTTTAGGCACGCTGGGAAACCCATCAATCTTACGAAAAATGATGTGTTTCGTAAAAGACGCTCTACCCATCCACACAAAACTTAATATATAAAATGTTAAAATAATTATCCTTAAGGAATCAAAAATCAATAATATCCGAAAGCACTGCCAGTCCTCAAAGGACTGGCAGTGCTACATGACATAAAGTTTCGGATTTTATAAAATGTGCATTCCTAAGTACTTATAAATCAAAACGTGCTTAAAATTTCTATCGGGTTAATAAATGTACTGCCAACCAAATACTATCCCTGTCAGGATCCGTCCAATCAACACGATGCTTACAATGCGCGGGGATTAATAAATAATCTCCTGCTTGTAGTTTTTTAAACTCTTGTGGCTCAGAAAATTCTAAGACAGCCTCGCCTTGTAATAAGACAACCCACTCATCATGGGTTTGATCGTACCATTCATCTTTTGCGTTGCTCTGTCCTCGAGAAACAATCCTTTCTATCTCTACTTGTTCATTTTTCAATAAACAAGTAAATAATTCTTTAGGCAATTGATCTGGAATATCTGCTAATATATTTTTTATCTTTACGGCTGCCATATTATGCATTGTTTAATACTACATTGGGTTTGACCAACACATTAACTCCCCCAAAAAGAACAATGCTACCACCTACCCACCTATGTTTATTTTAAAATCCTCTCTACTTACATTGCTTATCTTATTCAGCGCAGTACATAATTTAAAAGCCGAAGAGAGCGTATCGGCATGGGATTTGGTCAAAAATAAAGAAGGAATTAAAGTTTATACTCGTACCTTAGCTAATTCAGATTACAAAGAGTTTAAGGGAGTCATGACCCTAGAAACCAAGCTAGACAGACTGTTAAAATTCATTAATAATGCCGAACATTGCCCCGACTGGCAATATAAATGCCTAAAAATGCTGACACTCAGCGATGGTTACCTTTATAAACTCAGTGACTTACCTTGGCCTCTAAGTGACCTTTATACAATCATGAAATCTCAAGGGCTTTTTGATCAAGAGAAAAACAGCTATACCTTGAGCTTAAAAAACATTCCTCGCAATCAATTACCGCAACATATTTTGCAGCAATTGCCAGCAGAGCTAGACACGGTGCAAATGCGAACTTCTGATGGCTATTGGCACTTTCAACTTAATCATACCGCCACAATCCTTATCACTCATCAAATGCATGGCGATCCTGCAGGGTCACTACCAGCGAGTTTAGCTAACCTAGGTGTGACTAATGCTGCTTATGTAACACTGAGCAAACTAAGGGAGTTAATCTCAGCAAGATAAAAACTTACCTGATTACCCACAACTCTCAGCTATACTGCGTCATTCCTGCATGCTTCTAGCAGGAATCTCTCATACATTAAGAAATTCCCGATAAAACAACTCGGGAATGATGACCATTACAGTGATTATTTATTGGGATTGGTATACTCATACATACAAACAAGCAGACTGAAGTCCGCCTTACACTTCTTGGGCATGCAATGTTAAATCATATTTATCTACTGAAATGGTGAATTGCCCCTGTAAAAGCCCCTGCAATTCTTTACCTACCATGCTATAACGCCAACCATGCAACAATAAGCTATCAGGATCATCAAATAATAAAGCCTCTAAATCTTTGCGCGTAGCCAAAATTATAGGGTTTAAAGCATTTTTTTCAGCTCGCAAGCGCACAATGCCGCTTAAAACATCTAATACCGCTTCTTGCTTAGCTGTTTTTTTTACGCTATTTTCTTTAGCTTTTAATTTCAATCCCGGCATACCCTGTGCCACTTTAATTAAATCACACACCTGCTGACCAGAACGCCTAACAAAACCATCATTAATACTGCGTATTTCCGACAGTGCTTTTACAGTTACTGGCTGTAATTTGGCCATATCTAAGATTAACTCATCGCGCAAAATCCAATTTTTAGGCCTATCATCTTTTTTAGCCACTTTCTCACGCCATTCTGCTAGAGCCTGAACAATAGCAAGTTGCTTACCTGTTAATTTATTCTTGCCACGAATTTTCAACCAAGCCTTTTCCGGCGGTATATCGTATAAATCAGGATTCATTAACTGCTCAAAATCCTCTTTTAGCCAATTTTCTCGCCCTAATTTCTGTAGCTTTTTCTCCATCATCTGATAAATCTTAGCCAGATAAATTACATCATCTGCCGCATATTCCATTTGCTCAGGCGATAAAGGTCGCTGACTCCAATCAGTACGCGTATGAATTTTGCTTAAGTTAATATTTAAAAATCCGGACACTAACATGGCATAACCGGGGTTTTCTTGAAATCCAAGCAAGGGCGCGACAAGCTGAGTATCGTAAACAGGCGCAGGTAATTTCCCTGTAAGATTATAAAAAATCTCTACATCTTGGCGGCAAGAATGCAGAACTTTAATAATATCTGGATTATTAATAATTTCAAATAACTTATCCATCTGCCCTTCTAAAGCAATAGGATCAACACATGCCACCCACTCCAATGTTGCTATTTGCAATAAACAAAACTTTGGATAATAGGTTTTCTCACGCAAAAACTCAGTATCCATAGCAAGCCATGGCTCATGCTGCATTTTTTGGCAAAGGATTTCTAGCTCAGCGACAGAATCTACAAACTGAATTTCACTCATACGTTTTATTTATAATAATAATTAAAGGTTAAACCTTATCTTGTCCCGGGGTCGGGTTTCTTTTGTTCGCAGCAAGGTAATGCCTGCGTGTACCACGTCGATAACTTTTTTCCGTTTGATATTTCTTACCAGCGCCATTTAAGCGTTTAATATCAAATACTTGTCCATTTATCTGTAATTCCTTAAATATCTGTAAGATCTCAACAGGCATGCCTGGCGGCAAACTTAAAATCGTATAACTCTCTAAAATATCAACATAGCCAATTTTTTTGCGTTCTACGCCAGCCTCTTCAACAATAAGGTCTTTTATACGATTGATATTGGCTTGATGAACACGTCCAACTTCAATACGATAACGAACCATTTGCGCATTAAGCAACTCAAAAGCTTTTTGCTTTTCCATGCTCAACTTACTCTGCTCAATATCGCTCAGTGCTGATTCAGGCTCATTAATAAATAATAAGGCTGCGGCTAAATCGAGGTAATCTAATTTTAAATTACGCGCACTGACTTCAATCAAGGCCTTATTAGCTGTTAAATCTTCTTTAGCAATAATTCGTTTTAATTCATTTTCTAAGCTTAACTGCTTTTCTATCTGAGTATACACAAGCCTATTTTTCATCATCTAAAAAGCCCAATCGAATATCAACATAGGACTCATCACGCAAGCGTCTTAACCATAACTCGGTTTCTTCTTCTATTTTGCGTTTACGAATTTCATCGCGTGCCTGATTGATTTTATACTCTTCACTATTATCCTTTGTTCGACGCTCTAAAACTTGAATAATATGCCAACCAAACTGCGTTTGTACTGGCCCACTAATCTCATTGACTGCCAATTCAGACATTGCTTTTTCAAATGGAGGCACCAATAACCCCGGCATGACCCAATCCAAATCCCCGCCTTTTAATGCGGACCCCGTATCATCAGAATTTGCTTGTGCTAACGCGGCAAAACCATCTCCATCAGCAATTCGACCCGCTATCACAGCTAAACGCTTTTTAGCTTCGGCATCATTCACAATCTCATTGGTTTTAATTAAAATATGCCGAACGTGCGTTTCGGTAATAATATGCGAATCAACTCCGGTACTGTCTATTAGCTTGAGAATATGAAAACCACCCGGACTACGAATAGGCTCCGAAATATCACCTTTGCTCATTGTTTTTAAGACATCAACAAACAATGTCGGCACTTGATTTAAAGTACGCCAACCTAGCTCACCACCTTTTAAGGCATTGGCGCCATCAGAAACACTGACTGCCATCTTTTTGAAGTCATCACCCGCACGTAACTGAGAGATTACATTAAGTGCTTCTGCCTCTTCTGCTTGTATTTCCGATGCAGACGCTGCCTCAGGAACAGCAATTAAGATATGGCCTAAAAAATACTTTATTTTCTGTTCTTCCGCGCTAATTTCAGTATCTAAATAATGACGAATTTCTTGCTCTGAAACTTTAATTCGGCTACCAATTTCATGACTACGTAATTGATTAACAAGAATCTCTTGGCGTATATTTTCTTTAAAAGCATCAAAACTCATGCCCTCTTTACTTATTTCCCCTCTAAACTCCTCCATGCTCATGCCATTTTGCTGAGCAATGGACTCAAGCGAACTATTGACCATTTCATCGCTCACTTTAATACCCGCTTTTTTCGCTAACTGACTTTGTAATTTATCAATAACTAAACGCTCTAGCACCTGCTGATACAAAATTTTCTTGGGCGGCAGTTGCACATTATTAGCTTTTAACTTGCTCACAATGGAGGTCGCTTCTCGCGCCAACTCACTATCGAGAATAACATCATCTTCAACAACAGCAACGATACCATCCAAATATTCAGCGGCTAAGCTGTTATGACTTTGCATCAGCATTGAGCAGCCTAAAAGCAGAACTGAAATAAACTGTGTTACTAAACACTTATTTTTCACTTGACCTCTTTTATGTAACATTATGTTTATCATTGCAATTAATAATTAGGTTTTCTATATCCTGAGATATTTTCTAATAAAAAGTCTTCTAGTTTATCGCCTAAACTAGTCAAACCTTTTAATTCAATCTGAAAATATATTGAGCTTTGTGGCTCAGCATCTTCACTGGTACTCAGCATAAATTGGCGTGCGATTACTCTAAAACGCCAGCAACAACTATCTTTCTCGATACCATAAAAATATTCCAAAGTCTTACGATCAAAAAGTGAATACCGATACAAGCCGATGACACTCCATCCATCATAGATAGGAACAATAGCAGAAGCAACAACTTGCTCTTGGCCTACTTGCCCCAACCGCTCTTGTCGATACCGATAACCAACATTGAAAATAGTATTGTTATTAAGCCCATGATAATACAAATCCGCACTGCCTCGATCGATGGCACTATCGTCATAACTCCAATGCATAGCAGAGCTGAATTTAATTTCATCGGTTATTTCACTACTTAACTCGGTAATTAAATTAGACAGTAATTCAGTGTGAACTTGACTGCCAATTAAATTAACTTTCCTGTCTTCAAAGTAAAAAATCTGGCCGACAGTCAATTTTAAGCGATCTCGCCCATCCCCAACTAACCGTGTCGTTAAAGCCGCAGTAATTTGATTGGTATTCTGAGTTTTATCAGCACCATTAAATTCATTATCTCTAAACAACTGGCTGGTATTAAAATCGTATAATGAGGTATCAAAATTAGGCATGTCACTTTGATCCGTATACGGCACATATAAATAGAATAAACGTGGCTCGATGGTATGTGTTAATGACTCAAAATCA
>CBDVDU010000178.1:0-5511 GCA_965372825.1 uncultured Gammaproteobacteria bacterium
GTTATTTGGTTTAATGCCGATGGTGTATCAGCAGTTAAAACAATTATTACAACACACACCTGAAATTATTAAGCTTTCACAATCAGAGCTTCTCAAGCTTCCAGAAGCTTACCCGCAATTTATATCAGCTAGTAAATTAAAAGATTTAATGTTTGCGATTCAAGAAGAAGCATTGACCTATGGGCAGGACTTATTGACGCTTTCTGCTTCATCTGTCGTCGGTATTATTAGTGCGCTGGTTTACCTTATTCTTGTGCCTGTTTTGATTTTATTCTGCTTGAAAGATAAAAGTATTTTATTGAATTGGTTTGCTCAATTTATGCCGAGGGATCGGCTGTTATCGCTGAATGTTTGGAAGGAAGTGGATATGCAGTTAGGTAACTATATTCGCGGTAAATTTGTTGAGGTTATCATTTTAGGTTTTGTCAGTTATATGACCTTTTCTGCGTTAGGTCTGAACTATGCAATGCTGCTTTCTGTCTTTATGGGACTACAAGTTATTATTCCTTATGTCGGTGCAACCTTAGTGACTTTTCCAGTATTAGCTGTGGCCTTTTTTCAATGGGGTTTTGGTGGTGATGAATTTATGTATGTTGCCATTGCTTATTCAATTATACAAGCCATTGATGGCGTGGTTTTAGTGCCTTTACTTTTTTCTGAAGCGGTTAACTTGCATCCTGCAGCCATTATTGTTGCTATTTTATTCTTTGGTGGATTATGGGGGTTCTGGGGGGTGTTTTTTGCCATTCCATTAGCCACACTGGTTAAAGCGGTCATTTCTGCTTGGCCACGACTAGATGATAAAATGCATACTTTTGATATGTAATGACTATGAAAAATACTCAGCGACTATTACAAGTCATGCAGCAATTAAGAGATCCAGAGTCCGGTTGTTCGTGGGATAAAAAACAGGATTTTACTAGCCTTATACCTTATACACTGGAAGAAGCCTACGAAGTTGTTGATGCCATCGAGCGCGATGATATGCAGGATTTGCAAGGTGAATTAGGGGACTTGCTATTTCAGGTAGTTTTTCACTCGCAACTAGCTCAAGAGCAAGGTTTATTTGATTTTGAGCAAGTAGCCGGCGGCATTGCTGATAAATTAACGCGTCGTCATCCACATGTTTTTTCTGATGTGGTTTATGCCAATGAAGCCGAGCAAAAACAAGCTTGGGAAATATTAAAAGCAGCTGAACGAGCAGAAAAAGAAGCTGAAAATCATACGATTTTATCGGGCGTAGCTAAGAATTTACCCGCATTAGTACAGTCCAAGAAAATACAAGATAGAGCGGCTAATCATGGATTTGACTGGACGGAAGTCGAGCCAGTCTATGACAAGGTATTAGAAGAGTTAGATGAAGTAAAAGAAGCTTGGGAGTCGGGTGATCAAGAGCATACCGAAGAAGAAATTGGCGATTTATTATTAGTCGCAGTTAATCTGGCGCGACATCTGAATGTAGACCCAGAACAAGCATTGAAAAAAAGCACGCAAAAATTCACCAAGCGTTTTGAATACATTGAGCAGAAAGTAGCTCAATCAGGACGTGAAGTTAAAAAATGTGAATTATCGGAATTAGATGCTTTATGGAATGAAGCAAAAATTGCGTTTAAAAAACCATAAAACAACACTATAAAATAAAGAGATAGGAAACAATGACAACATTTAACAACGTGACTGTAGTAAAAAAAGCGAATATTTATTTTGATGGTCAAGTGAGCAGTCGTATTGTGCAGTTTGCTGATGGATCAACAAAAACACTGGGCTTAATGTTGCCAGGTGAGTATAGCTTTGGTACAGAAGCTAAAGAAATTATGGAAATTATGGCGGGTGATTTAGACATTTTATTACCAGGCAACGACCAATGGCTAACAATTAAAGCGGGCGAATCATTTGAAGTGCCAGCGAACTCAAAGTTTGAGCTTAAAATTAAAACGCCAACGGATTATTGCTGTTCGTATATAAAATAATGGCTATGGATGAAGAACGCCTTATTAGCATGGAAATAAAAATTGCTTATCAGGAAGATACCATTACGCAGTTAAACGATATTGTCTGTGAGCAACAAAACCAGATTGATGCTTTAGAGCGCCTTACGCAGCAATTGCTAGGGCGAGTGAGAGACTTATCTGATTCGGCATCGCAATCAGCTAATGGGATGTCGGCGGCTGATGAAAGGCCACCACATTATTAACTGATGTTACGCCTCTCCCTATATTTAAAAATCAATAAGTGTGCGATTTTTTGAGGTAAGCTCTCATTATTCACAGGCAAATACATGTAAAAATATGGTCATTCCCGAAGTCTTTTATCGGGAATCTACGTTAAGCATAGATTCCTGCTAACAACATGCAGGAATGATGCACTGGAAAAACGGTCTGTACCTTTTAATAATGAGAAGTTACTTTTTGAGGCTGTAATTTATTTTATGTAACTACTTATTATTCATCTCTAATATGAGAGGTTAAGTAGTTATGAATAGAAAAGAGGTTTATGCTTTTGTATGCGGAGTGGCTAAAAGCATAAAAACTGAAAAAGACCTCAGTGAATGCGATTGAACTATTAAACAGCGTTGCTAGGACGTCTGTTAACAAGTCCTCTGGAGCAGAGGCTTGAAATATATGCTAAAGGGCTATGTCCAGATTTTAACTTTAAGGAGTTTTTTATAGTGTTTTCTTTTTTTAAACCTCTCGTTTTGATTCTATCAATTTTATTAACGATCAATGCTATCCCTATTTTTGCCCAGGAAACGGACCAGAGGCAAGCCTTACTGGCCAGTACAGACCCAAAAATATCACTTGATATACTCGATATCATGATGGCTCCCTTAACTGTGGAGGAATTAAAAACTGAAGCAGATGATTGGCTTAAGCTGATTAAAGCTTCGGCACATAAGGTGGCAGGCGCTAAGTTGCGTATCAAATCTTTGAACCAAAAGCAGGAAGAAGCTGAGAATGCGCCGGCTGGAGCTAGCGTGACGAAAGCGGATGCCGAGAAAGATTCTGCGATGGAAGAACTGACTAATTTGCGTGCCATACGAACTGCCGAGATTGATCGCCTCAATATTGTTCTGGAACGAATCAATCAAAAGACGGGTTTAGGTGCAACTGGTATGGAGACAGAAGCGGTACTTGCTTACCGCCGCTATATCGATGCTGTCGGTGGTATTAAACTGGATACGACTGATGTAGAAAGTTCATTTGCTGGTATTAAGGGCTGGTTTACCTCTAAAGAGGGTGGTAAGCGCTGGGCAATCAATATTGGAACCTTCACTTTTATTATCTTTGTCTCTTGGTTGTTAGCTCGTATTCTGAGTGGAATGGCACGCAGAGCGCTAGCATTGGCTAGAAATCAATCGCAGATGCTCACTGACTTTCTTGTCAGTATGACTTCTCGAGTAATAATGACCATAGGTATTATATTAGGCCTCTCTGCGCTGGAAGTTGATATCGCACCATTACTTGCCGTTATTGGTGCGGCTGGCTTCGTGGTAGCCTTTGCTCTACAAGGCACGCTGAGTAATTTTGCCAGCGGTATTATGATTATGTTTTACCGTCCCTTTGATGTAAACGATGCGGTGGAAGTGGCAGGAATCAACGGCAAGGTGAGTTCTCTCAACTTGGTTTCTACTACGATCACAACTTTCGACAACAAGCGTATGATTGTTCCTAATAACGAAATATGGGGTAATGTCATCACCAATGCCTCCGCTAGTAAAGAGCGGCGCGTTGATATGGTATTTGGTATTGGTTATGGGGATGATATTGATCTAGCTATGCAGGTGTTGGAAGAAATTGTCAGCGAGCATCCGCTAACGCTGGAGACCCCTGAAGCCGTTATTCAGTTACATGAACTGGCTGATTCTTCGGTTAACTTTATTTGTCGTCCGTGGGTTGTGACGGCTGACTATTGGACGGTGTATTGGGATATTACCCGCAATGTTAAAGTACGTTTTGATGCAGAAGGGCTATCGATACCTTATCCACAGCAAGATTTGCATATTTATCAAGAGCAGAAGAGTATGACTTTGCCAGTGGAAAATATTGAGCAGATCCATGATCATAATGGTACAGACCAGATGGGGTTAGAGGAGACTGATTAGTCATTAATGACTAAACTATTGAGTGTATTTGTAGCATTAGTTAATTTTTTAGAAAGGCTTAGGCGCGCCACCTAGGCTGTGAAAGTATTCAATAATATACCTAAAAATACAGCTTCTATTGGAGTTAGCTTGCGAACCCCAACAATAAATGGCTTACCTAGCCTCAGTTGTTGGGGTCATACTTCACCTCCAACTTACGCATAATACTTTCACCGTCTTTACCGCGTTTCGGTAAAAATTTTAGCCTCCCTTGCGCGCTGCTAGCGCACTTTGGATTGGCAACAACCCTTCGCCACCGTGGACTATCAGCGCACCTAGGGCTGATAGCGTAAGTTAGAGACAAAAAGTCCTAACGGGTAAAGCTAGTCTATGAATCTAATTTCATCAAATAAGTGGTTTGTTAGGGTGGCTGAAGTTGTGGATTAGTTTTCACTGCATACCTGCTTTGCTTCAGATATAAATAATTGCTTAATAAGTGCTTCGGCTTGAGCGCTTAGTTTTTTATCAGGTAATTTAATAATCGAATAATTGGTCTTTAAGTCTGGCACATCCAGAGGAATCAATGCGAGTGATTCTGGAAAATTGTGGTGTATGGAAAGTATCGTAACCGATATAGCATCGCTGTATTTTACGATAGACTCCAATGCATCCATATTATCACACTCTATATCACTGCAAGCAGATAGACGTTCAGCTCTAATACTTCCCAAATTAAACCGTTTGATTAAAGCCTGTTTATAATGAGAAGCCATATACGGAGCGGCAAAAGGGTATTGAAAAATAGTATTCAAACTAATCTTGTCTTGTTGAAAGATGGGATGATTTTGGCGGCAAAAAAAGTAAATAGGATGCCGAGGAAAGGCTTGTATATCTAGAGTTTGTGGTGCATCTAAAAATAAAGGATCACCAACGATAAATTCGATGTGACCGGCAAGTAATTGAGTATAGAGTTCTGGAATGCTACCGAGCTTGATATTGATGTCAATATTCGGATGATGCTGATTAAAATGTCCAATGGCAGCACCTAGGAATGCTCTAGTCACCGCAGGCCCAGCACCTAAGTTGAGCGTGCCCGTGCGCATACCTTGAAGATCCTGCATATCACGTTCTAATTGCATCATTTGATTAGCGATTACTTCACTATGTTCCAATAATTTAATGCCAAAGGGTGTCGGCGTCGTTCCTTTGCGCTCACGGCTAAACAATTGTACACCTAATTCTTCTTCCAGCCCTTGAATGCTACGAGTCAGTGCAGATTGAGAAAGTGTAAGCTCTTTAGCTGCTAGAGCGAAATTTTGACATCTTGCTAAGACACTAGCATGGTGTAAGCGTTTTAAATCAATCATGATGCATAAAATACATGGTTCTAATGAATAAAATGCATTATACACATGATGAGAACTAGTCTA
>CBDVDU010000179.1:0-5492 GCA_965372825.1 uncultured Gammaproteobacteria bacterium
CAGTCATTTTTGCACCGACTTGTTCGCGCTGTTCATTACTTAAAGCGGCTTTGACCAGCGGTGAAAAATCCTCATCTTCACGGTTTAAATGCTCACGTTGTAATTTCTCAAACTCAAGGGCTAATACCTGTAATCGTGCAAAGTCTTTTATAGCTTCAGGTTGTTTTAATTGCACAGCTAATAAGTTCCATGCTTTTTCAATTTCTTCATGATCCAGCATTAAGCGCTCAATCATGCCATCAATTAAAGCCGAATGATTGACCAGCAAAGGGAATAAGGCGAGTTCTTCGTCTTGATGATGTAAATGATTGGCGTGCTCATAATGACAGTAGGTATTCATGCATTGATTAGCGTAGGCTTCATTCATACCCTTAGTTTTTAGATCAAAAACTAATTGTAATAACGGTTTGCCACGACCTAAAAAATCTTCGTGGTAGGCTTTTAAGGCAACTAAGCCATCACTAAAGTCGGTAACGGGGTCGGTATATTTAAACTGCATATTGGCAATCCTTTAAAATTAAAGTGTAGGTCGGGTTAGTTTATCAAGCGTAGCGTAGATAAAGTAACCCGACATTGATACGGTACATTTATCGAGTTAGTTTTTTGCTGCACATAAAAAACTAACCCGATCTACAGACCTGCGTCCCTTTGATTCAATGAAAGCTACAAACAGTTAACGTTGCTTAACAAATTTTGTTCTAACAATTTGATACGGCCTAAATAAATACCCTAGAGGCACGCTCCAAACATGCACTAAACGACTAAACGGAAACAAAAAGAACACAGACATACCTAAAAATAAATGTAATTTATAAATAAAATTTACATTATCTAGCATAGCTGGATTTGGATTCAGTGCCAGTGTCGCTTGTATCCATTCTGCTAAAGCAATCATGGCTGAAGCATCGCTACCAACCGCATGGTAAATAGAAACAGGAATAGTAATCAAACCTACACCTAAAGTGACTAATATCCAGTTTAGAATAAAAATATCCATAAAACGACTATTAGCTCGAACGCGCGAATTATACATACGACGTTTCCATAAAATCACGCCGCCCATCATGCATAAAGAGCCAAAGGCCGCACCTGCTGAAATCGCTACAACTTGGTGCATCATATCTGACACACCCAAAGCTAAAAACCAGCTATGTGGCGTCACTAAGCCGGCAAAATGCCCCATAAATAAAGCGAGTACACCAATATGGAATAAAATACTGCCCTTGCGTAACTGTTCTTTTTCAAACAATTGGCTAGAATCAGCTTTCCAAGTGTATTGCTCACGATCAAAACGAATCAGACTACCGACAAAAAAAGTAGTCAGTGCGATATAGGGGTATACCCCGAATAATAAATTGCTTAAGTTCATAATAAGCTCCTAGGCTACTAATTCTTCTAAATGCCCATGCCGTTCCACTATTCTGAGTAGAGGCGCATATGGGCTCGCATGTTTTTCAAGATTATCGGAAATAATACCTACCGCTTGAGCTGTTTGCTGTAAGAATGCTTGCGCACTTTGCACATCATCCATAGTAGAAACATATTCCAAAATAAGTGGTAAATAATCAGGTAACTCACCATCACCAATTTCAAAGCCTGTTGATTTATACAACTCAGCTAACTCAATTAAGGCAGGCCCACGATCCCGGTCTTGCTCATCAAATAAGTGATAAGTTAGATACAATGAATTTTTCGCTGTCATATCAAACATATTGACATATTCGGCTTGAAATTGTGTCAACGACAAGTCAGATGCCCACTGTATAAAACCAGTCAATACACTTCTATCTTCAGTGCTTAGATTAGGTAACTCATTGGCAGCTTCTGTTAACTCATGCCAATGCGCTACTAAGTCTTTACTCGGGTACTCTAATAATACTGAAAGGACTTTGTAAACTTGGGTCATGCCTTTTCTCCATCAGAGCGTTTTGCAGCGGGGTGATAACGTACAAATTCTAAATTATCTTCCGTTTTCTTACGCTTATCTGGAAATAGAGATGCCTCAGGGCTAATGCTGCAACCATCATTACCAAAAGTGAAGCCATTCTGCCCTTGAAAAGTATGGAAATCTTCCTGATGTAACTCCTCGTGACTGGTTGGAATTACAAAGCGATCTTCATAATTGGCAATTGCCATATAACGATACATATCACGCACTTGCTCTTCGTTTAAGCCTACCTCTTCTAATACGGCTAAATCCGTTTTACCTTCCACATTTAAAGAACGATAAAAACTACGCATCGCAATCATACGTTTAAGGGCTAGAACAATTGGCTCTTCTTTACCCGCAGTCAGCATATTGGCCAAATATTTTATTGGCAGGCGCAAGGTTTCAATTTTAGGAATCATGCCATCCGGCGCAGTTTCTAAATTACCTTGGTCAATTTGTGATTGCACGGGGGATAAAGGTGGCACATACCAAACCATAGGCAAAGTACGATATTCTGGGTGCAATGGAAAAGCCACTTTCCAATCAACAATTAATTTATAAATCGGTGACTGACGTGCCGCTTCCATCCAAGATTCAGGAATACCATCTTCTTTTGCTTGTTTGATGACTTCAGGATCATTCGGATCTAAAAATAAATCCAATTGTGCTTGATATAAATCTTGATCATCAGGTGTTGATGCTAATTCTTCAATACGATCTGCATCATAAAGCATCACACCATTGTAACGAATACGTCCTACACAAGATTCCGAACAAACCGTCGGTAAACCCGATTCAACACGAGGATAACAACCCGTACATTTTTCTGCTTTACCAGACTCCCAGTTGTAAAACATTTTTTTGTACGGACAAGCACTGATACACATACGCCAGCTACGACATTTATCTTGGTCAACTAAGACGATGCCATCTTCTTCGCGTTTATAAATTGAACCTGAAGGGCAGGCTGCAACACAGGTAGGATTAACGCAATGATTACACATGCGTGGCAGATACATATGGAAGGTTTGCTCAAATTCTGCGTAAACCTGTTTCTCCATATCGCCAAAATTAGTATCTTGGCTACGCATTTTAAATTTACCGCCGAGATCATCTTCCCAATTAGGCCCCCATTCAATCTTTTCCATACGCCGGCCATCAATCAAAGATCGTGGTCTTGCGGTTGGAGTGGCTTCTACTAATTCACTATTTTGCAAAACCGCATAGTCATAAGTAAATGGCTCGTAATAATCATCGATGGTCGGCATATTCGGATTCATGAATATATTACGTAAAATACTACTACGTTGACCTGATTTTAAGCGTAATTCACCGTTAACTAATTCCCAGCCACCATTCCATTGTTCCTGATCTTCCCAGTTTTTTGGATAGCCTATACCCGGTTTAGATTCAACATTATTAAACCAAGCGTATTCCACACCTTTACGGTTAGTCCACACATTTTTGCAGGTCACTGAACAAGTATGGCAACCAATACATTTATCCAAATTAAAGACCAGTGAAAAATTTGCTCTTACTTTCATGTTATTTCTCCGACTCGTCTGTGCAAGTGTACTCTGCTTGATGTACACCTTCTGGGTTCAGTGCTTTTTCGCGGGCATCTGTTAACGGCTCTTCCAGCCATTTGATATCCGTATCTTCAATTTTATGCAAGATCACATATTCATCACGTTGCGAACCAATGGTGCCGTAATAATTAAAGCCATAACTGAGCTGCGCATAACCGCCGATCATATGCGTGGGTTTTACGGTAATACGGGTAACACTGTTTAAAATACCCCCGCGTTTACCCGTCGTATTTGAACCAGGTACATTGACGTTTTTCTCTTGTGCGTGATACATCATCGCCATACCATCAGGAATACGTTGACTCACCACGGCTCGCGCCATCGTTGCGCCATTGATATTCAACGCTTCAACCCAATCATTATCCTCAATATCCAATTTTTCTGCATCCGTTTCTGAAATCCACACATTCGGCCCACCGCGTGACAGCGTTAACATACGCAAATTATCTTGGTAAGTACTGTGTATACCCCATTTACTATGTGGGGTAATCCAGTTCAATTTTAAATAAGGTTTATCCCCTAGTTTTTCCATCATTTCAGCGGTGCTTTGCATATCGACCGCAGGTTTATAAGTACAAAACTCTTCACCAAAATCACGCATCCACTGATGATCCTGATAAAAATGTGCACGCCCCGTTAAGGTACGGAAAGGAATATGCTCATGGATATTGGTATACCCAGCGTTATAGCTGACTTTTTCTGACTCAATACCACTCCACGTTGGTGCGGTGATAATTTTACGCGGTTGCGCTTTAATATCACGGAAAGTGATTTTGTCATCTTCACGAGAGCGAGCTAAATGCGTATGATCTATGCCTGTTTTTGTACTTAATGCCGTCCAAGATTTAACCGCCACTTCACCATTCGTTTCTGGTGCTAAGGCTAAAATAGCCTCACAGACATTAATATCTTCTTCTAAAGACGGCATCCCTTTAGAAATACCTTCCTCTTTAATGGTGTAGCAAATATCTTTTAAAGATTCGTATTCTTTCTCAGTATTCCAGTCTATTCCTTTAATGTTATTGCCTTGCTTACTTAATAAAGGCCCTAATGCAGAGAACTTCTTATAGGTATCAGCAAAGTCACGCTGTACGACTTTGAACAAGGGCATGGTTTTACCTGGAATAGGCTCGCATTCACCACGCTTCCAATCTTTAACTTCCATCGCTTGCGCTAATTCAGCAGGCGTATCATGCAAAATAGGTAAAGCGACCACATCTTTTTGCGTGCCTAAATGCTTTTCCGCTAAGATTGAAAAATCTTTTGCAATCGTTTTGAAAATTTGCCAATCCGAACGTGATTCCCAGCCGGGGTCAACTGCTTGTGTTAGCGGGTGAATAAACGGATGCATATCCGTCGTATTCAAATCATTTTTCTCATACCAAGTTGCAGTAGGTAAAACAATATCTGAAAAAGCCCCTGTTGAATTTAAACGAAAATTAATATCGACCATTAAATCCAATTTGGCAATGGGTGCATCTTTATGCCACACAATTTCTGCACCTTCAGCTTCAGGCAACACATCTTGCATTACACTATTTTGTGCGCCCAATAAATGTTTCAGAAAATACTCATGCCCTTTCGCGCTGGAGCCAATCAAATTAGCACGCCAGACAAATAAATTGCGTGGGTGATTTTCTGGTGCATCAATATCTTCAGCAGCAAAAGCAATTTCACCGGATTTTAATTTACCGACCAAATAATCTGATACGCCTTTTTCATCTTTAGCACCCGCGGCTTCGGCATCTCTGACAATATCTAATGGATTTTTATTAAAATGCGGTGCAGAAGGCAACCAACCTAGACGTTGTGAAACGACATTATAATCGGCTAAATTATGCCCTTTATAATTACTCTGAGCAGTTGCCGATAACATGGCATCTGCTTCTAATTTTTCATAACGCCATTGATCAGTATGAAAATAAAAGTACGTTGTACCGTTCATATGACGCGGTGGTTTTTGCCAATCTAAA
>CBDVDU010000180.1:0-5458 GCA_965372825.1 uncultured Gammaproteobacteria bacterium
AAATAAGATAAAGCCTTGATTTTATTCTCCTCACCCCAGCCCTCTCCAGCAGGAGAGGGAGCTACCCTAACTTGCAACTCATTGTATTTTAATGTAAAAAGGTAGATACTTATGCCCTACAATAGAGGATCAAGAGAGATCAATGCTCGCGTTGAATAGCCGCTGTTGGCTCTTTTAAGGCGCTCAATTAATCATTCGACCAACCAACAACCCACATCAACTAAACATCTCACATAAACTAGCTATTTTTCCGCAATAACCAAAGCATTTACTTCACAGCGATCACTTAAATGCACGACTGAAAAACCGGCTTGTTGTAATTGTTGTAGTGAAAATGATTCGCGCATCACATGATTTTCTGACTCATCAGAAAACAAATGCACGATCCAATGCTCTAATACATCAAGTTTATTGACTGTGATCAAGGCTTTAAAATAACCGCTGACTTCTTTTTGAATTACGCGCGTATGCGTGGAAATATCATCTAAACCGTAACGATCACCATTAATAAATTGCCCGCCCGGTTTTAATACACGATAAATTTCAGCAATCACTTGCGCACGGTAGCTATCTAAAAAATTATGTAATGTATAAGCAGAAGCAACGATATCCATACTCGCTGTTGCGGTATTTTGTAAAACCGCCAAGGCGTCACGGCCATCAAAATCTAATCGCCCCTGCTCTGCCCATTTTTGCAAACTTTGCTTTGCTTGATCTTGCATCGTCGGCTCGCTATCGACCGAAAGCACATTGATTGACTCGTGGGCTAATAGAATAGCTAAAGTGGTAATCCCTGTACCGCCACCTAATTCTAAAACTGATAAAGATTGATGCGGTCGAGCTTGTGCATAACGCTCAACCCCTGAGCCAACTAGCTGAGACATTTTAGCCGCTAAGGGGCAAATTAACTTCAGCGTGTCATACTCCTGACCAATCACGCCAGAAAACATCGCTTCTAATTGTTTATCATCCATCATTTATGCTTGTACTTTCGCCGCTTTTTTACTCTCAAATAAAGCCATTTGTTCAGCCGTTGCTTTTAATTGGAACTGAGTTTTCCATTCACTATAAGGCATACCGTAAACATAAGTACGCGCTGTCTCATAGTCCATTTCTACGCCCTGCTCTTCCGCTGCGGCCAGATACCATTTAGCCAAACAATTACGACAAAAATCGGCAAGATTCATTAAATCTATATTTTGTACTTCAGTGTGTGTTTGTAAATGCGCTAATAATTGTCTAAAAGCTGCCGCTTCAAGTTCAGTTTGTGTTTTAGTATCCATCAGTTTTCCCCAAATTTAAGTATTCTAGCAGAAAGCCTTCTTGGCTCATGTACAAAAGTACAAAAAGCACCTACAATTGAACAATTATTTGCCTCCCTTTTCGGCTTAGACATTATTGTGGAAATTCATAACTCATCACTTTATATTGCACCTAGCGGCCAGAGCACCAATCGCTCTAGCAACACCGCGCAGTCGAATGATGCCTTAGACAAATCTAATAATGCGCAGCAACGTGATAACTCGCCTTTATCAAGCAGTGATGAATTTGCCGCGGCAGCACAAAAAAGACAAGCTCAACAATTAACTGTCTTAGCTCCACCCGATACCAGTAAGGAACCTCTCGATACACGTACTGCAAAAGCGCTCGATACTTATGCCAGTACTTACAATCAAATTCCGCAACAACAAATCGCCTCGACCATTACAGGCATTGATTTTTACGCATAACGCCCCACATCTACTTTCATGAATAAAATACTTTTTGATTTCTTTCCTATCGTCCTTTTTTTTATCGCCTATAAAAACTACGACCTTTATGTTGCAACGGCTGTCGTTATCGGTGCAACTTTTGTGCAAGTCGCTTATAGCTGGTTTAAATTGCGTAAAGTAGAAACCATGCAATGGGTGACTTTAGGTTTAATGGTTGTTATGGGCGGTGCAACACTATATTTACAAGACGAACAATTTATCAAATGGAAGTTAACCATTATTGAATGGTTATTTGGCGCTGTCTTATTAGGTAGCCAGTTTATTGGCAAAAAAACCATTATGGAAAAAATGATGGGCGCTAATTTAGAATTACCTAAAAAAGCATGGAGCATTTTAAATACTGCCTGGGCCTTATTTTTTATCAGCGTCGGCGCCATCAATATCTATGTCATGTTTAATTATGATACTGAGACTTGGGTTAATTTTAAAACCTTTGGCGTACCTGCATGCATGGCTGTTTTTATCCTATTGCAACTTGTATTTTTATATAAATACATGCCAGAACCCACTGATTCAGAGGAATAAACCATGTTATACGCCATTCTCAGTGTAGACGTAGCTAACAGCCTAGAAAAAAGAATGGCTGCTCGTCCCGCCCATTTAAAGCGCCTACAAACCTTACAAGATGAAGCACGTTTAATTATTGCCGGCCCACACCCTGCAATCGATAGTAATGATCCAGGCGAAGCTGGCTTTACCGGCAGCTTGGTGATTGCTGACTTTGATTGTTTAGCCGGCGCTCAAAGCTGGGCCAATTCAGATCCCTATTTAATTGCAGGGGTTTATGCCTCTGTAACCGTTAAACCTTTTAAGCAGGTATTTCCACAATGACCATTGATTTAATTAAAACACTATTGACCGACGCTTTAGCGCCAGAAAGCCTTGAACTCGGTGACAATAGTCAAGCACATGCCGGGCACGCTGGCGCGCAAAGTGGCGGCGGTCATTATCATGTGCGTATTGTTGCTAGCGCCTTTGACGGCAAGTCTATGGTGCAACGTCATCAATTAATTTATAAAGCCTTAGGCGATCTTATGAAGCATGAAATTCACGCCTTAAGTATCGAAGCTTTTACCCCAACTGAATCAAACTAATAGGAATAACACTGATGAAATTAAAATTAATCCCCTTATTACTTGCTGGAACTGCTTTAGTAGCAGGCTGTCAACAAAATGCTAATACTGTAGCTGCACCTAGCATCTTAAAGGAAGATGCGGCAGCAAGTGTTAATGGTCAATTTATCAGCAAAGCAGCACTTGAAACCTTGACTAAAGAAGTTAGTGCGCGATCTCAAGGCCAAGTCGTCCCTAAAGATAAACTAATCGATGAATTGGTTAAGCGCGAATTATTGGTGCAAGAAGCTAAAAACAAAGGCTTAGACAAATCAGCTGAAATCATAGAACGCTTAGAAATGATGAAAGGCGCGTTACTTTCTCAAGCAGCTGTTGAAGATTACATCAAAGCAAACCCTGTCACTGATGCTGATTTACAAGTAGAATATGACAAGCAAATTGGCAATGTAGCGGGCGGGGCAGAATATAAAGCGCGTCATATTTTAGTTAAAACAGAGGATGAAGCAAAGGCCATTATCGCTGAATTAGATAAAGGTGCAGACTTTGCTGAGCTCGCTACAACTAAATCAACGGGACCATCAAAAACACAAGGTGGTGATTTAGGTTGGTTTGGCGCTAAACAAATGGTTGCTCCTTTTTCAGCAGCTGTTGCAAAACTAGAAAATGGTAAATATACGACTGCTCCAGTAAAAACTCAATTTGGCTGGCACGTTATTTTACGTGAAGATTCTAGACAGCAAACACCCCCTCCTTTTGAGGCTGTAAAAGCACAACTAGAGCCAATGGTTCAGAGACAAAAACTAACTAATTACATTGATGCACTACGTAAAGGCGCACAAGTTGAAATTTTAATTCCTTTAACTGAAGCTGCATCTGTTGAAGTTATAGAAGCAGTCGAAGTGACAGAGTCTGCAGATGGAAAAACAGCTGTTGTTGAAGCAGTTGAAGTGATTGAGTCTGCTGACGGAAAAACAGCTGAGGTTGTTGAAGTAATTGAAGTGGTCGAGCCTACTAAGTAATTATTAGTGATGTGTAGGCTCTAGCTGATTGTGAGCCTACCTTGCTATTTTACTTCGGCTATTAATGTTTGCATCATGGCTTCTGCCTGATGCAAATATCCACTACCAAATAAATTCAAATGATTGAGAATATTGTAGAGGTTGTACAAATTTTTTCGTGCCTTATAGCCCAAATCTAAAGGCCAAACATTTTCATAAGCAGCATAAAAATCATGACTATAGCCACCAAATAATTCGGTCATCGCTATATCAGCTTCCCGATCACCATAATAACAAGCAGGATCATAAATAATCGCCTGCCCTTGTTCATCTGCTGCTGCATTACCCGCCCATAAATCTCCATGCAACAAAGATGCCTGAGGTTGGTAACTAGAGAAAAACTGCGGTACTAACTCGTATAATTCAGCACCTAAAGCCTGTAATCTTCCCGCATAACCATTTTGCAACGCTAATTTAAGTTGTACTGTTAAGCGCTGCTCTTGCCAAAAATGCACCCAGTCATTTTCACGAGCATTCTTCTGTAGGTTACTACCGATATAATTATCATGATGCCAGCCAAAATAGCCTTGCTGCACTTGATGTAGCTGAGCCAATTGCTCGCCTAATTGCTGCTGAGAACGACTAGATAAAGATTGTAAAGCTACATACTCCAATACTAGAAATGCATTTTCACCTGCTATGCCATAGCAAACCGGCTCAGGAATACGTAAGCAATGAACTTTCGCTAAATCGCTTAAGCCTAAAGCCTCGACTTCAAACATAGTTAATAAGCTAGCCTTATTTAGCTTTACAAAATAACTCTGCGTTAGCCCTTGTAAACGATAGACACGATTAATATCACCGCCGTGCATCTCTTCAACTTTTTGCAAGTCAAAAGACTGACCCGTTGCTTGTTCTATATTGCTAACAACTGCTGCCCAAGATTTCATTAATCAACTCACTCGCAGTTCAAAACTGATTGGCTTTCTGTCTTGCTGAAGTAGCATTTGCAAGGTCACCTTGCTGCTCATATATATCAGCAATCAATCGCCAATTTTTCTTTTTTAACCCAGCATTACCTTCCGCTAATAAAGCAGATTTCTTAGCCAAATTGATTGCCAGTTCAGGCTCGTCTTGCTCCCATTTAAACACAGCTAATTTATACAATAACTGTGCATTTCTGGGCTCTATACGCAAGGCCCGCTCAATGGTAGCAACAGATTCATCTACATTCCCCTGCTGGTACGAGTTATCAGCATCAGCAAGCAAAGCAACAACGACATTAGATGATTTAGCGGGTGTATTTGCGACTACATCCCGCTGATTAAGAATAGTCGAATCTTGTACGGTTATTGGTTTAGTGGTGACAGCTGTACTTATCACAGCATTATTATCCCTGCTAGCGACCCTTCCAGATGAGTCAACTTGACCATAAACAGGCGCAGGTTTTTGCTTACTACTAAAGCTACTACAACCCACTAATAAGCTTGTGCTACAAATTAATATTCCGATTTTTTTTATCATTTTTTTTACAATGTAGGTTTTAGATTACTGCCATTAAGGAATCAAAATTCAATAATATCCGAAAGCACCGCCAGTCCTCGAAGGACTGGCG
>CBDVDU010000181.1:0-5385 GCA_965372825.1 uncultured Gammaproteobacteria bacterium
GTTAACACCATCTTGATGGCTGTCATCTAAGGTGACTTCAATGATTTTAGCTTCTAAAATAACTTGGCGTCGCGCTTGCGCTTGCGTAGCGTCGATAAAGCGTTCGATGCCTAAGAGCTGCATCGGTTTTGCGCGGACAACAATAACGCCAGTTTGCTTATTAAGGGCAAGGCTGGCTTCCGGGTTTCCTGCAATTAAGGCATTTAATGACTGCTCTAGTTCACCCCAAAAATTAGCATCTGTTTTGGTAATAATAGAGCCACCAGAGCTTGTGTTAGAGCTCCGGCTGCTGTTTGACGAGCCTGTATTTGAGTTTGAGTTTGAGCTGTCGGTTGGTGCGCTTTGACCAAAAGTTACGCGGGTACTCGATACGCCTTTGCGGGTAATATCTAATAAATCGATTTTAAAGATTTTAGTTTGTGCGCTAGTGGGGTAAATAATGTAACCAATATCCGTTTTTTTATAATCATAGCCGTATACTTTATGTACGGTTGTTAAAACTTGTTCAAGCGTTACTTTTTTTAGCGTTAATGAAATAGCGCCTTGAACGTCAGGATGAACCACCATATTGGCATCACTATCAACGACTAAGCCCATGAAAAATTCACGCGCATCTAAGTCGTGAACAGATATATTAAGTCGTTTAGCAACAGGCTTTGAGCGATTGTATTGCGTTGCATTCAAAGTTTGATCAAAGCTAGGGACTAAGGCATCACTGATTTCTTGAGGTGGAGTTAGAGCTTTTGCTTGCTCTGGGGCAATAACATCAGGAAAATAATCATCAACAATTTGCTTTTCTGGGGTGCAGGCAGTCGTGCCCAGAATGCAAGTTAAAGCGAGTAGACGAGAAATATGTTTCATACTAATGATTAGATTTATATGATGCTGGAATTAAGTATAAGCGTTTAACAAGCCCTTGATGCTTTATTAAAACGGAATTCTGTTTTACCTTTAACAAGGTAATATTGTTAAATGACTCGCCTTGTTTTAAGGTTTTACCGTTTAAGGTGGCGCGCTTTGAAAGGTGCGAAAGCCAGATCGCGGATAAAACAATGCCTTGGTTTTGAGTTGTAGGTGAATGTTCGGCGGTTGGCGTATTAACGGGTTTCGTAGGATCGCGAAATTGTGCAACGGCAGCTTGGCTCAGCATTAGAAAACATAGCGCTATCTTTAGTCTAAACACGTAACCAATGCTCCTGAAAACCTAAAGTATAGACTTTAATCGTGACTTCTGCTGTCGGATATTCTTGTGTTTTGTAATCTATGCTGTGCCATAAAAAACGCCAAGGAGAAGCTTCAATCGCTTGTAAATAGCGTAGCGTGTTTCGGTAATTGCCGGAAAAAGTTAAACTTAGGCCGTGCTGGAACACCCATGATTTTTCTTCTTTTTGCTCGGTTAACGATTTTACTGGCAGCTTTTCGGCATGGATAAGTTGTAATCCATAGTCGTCATTTAATAGCTCAGCAAGTACTAAAGTCATAGATTCTGATTCGACAAAACGCTTATTACCTAATTGAACTTTTTGTTTGAGCCGTTTTAAATTAGCTTTTACGCTAGTTAATCTCTGTGTATTTTGTTGATTTGGATTAAACTTTCCTTGCGCCTCGATTTCTGCTTTAGCGACAATTAAATCATTTAATTGCGTATCTATTTGGCTCATTTCTTCACGTAACTGCTTTTGCTGCTGCCAAGTGGGTTGCAGATAAAAGTTGTCTAACCCCATCCATAAACCGGCTAGTATAGCGGCAAAAATATAAAGTTTTTCGCGTAGTGATAATAACTCAAAGCGCGCTAATAACATTTCGTTCATGATGCGGTTTTCTCTTCGGGCATTTGCGTGCTGATCGTAAAGTTGATTTGTTTGGCGTTATTTTCTGAGGCTTGCATCTGTAAATCAGCAAAATAGCGCCCTTTAAACACAGCCTCTTTATTTAGTAGTTTGATTAATTGAGGCAAGGTATCGGGCAAGTAAGTGCTGCCTTGTAACTGAATCGTGTTTGTTTCAGCATCTATGCTTATTCCCGTTAACCAAATAGTCTTGATTGACTGCTCAGCCAAGGCACTAAAGTAAGCTGAGAAGCCGGTATTTTTATCGGATTTTTGATCACTTAACATAGCCACAACACGCTCTAAAGACGCAGAAATATTTTGTAAACGATCAAGTTCGCTGACCAATAAAGGGTTTATTTCTTGCTTGGGGTACTGCAACTGGATAAGTGATAAATCGGTTATTTCCGTGTTTAATTGCGCCTGTTTAACGTGTAATTCAGCTTTTAATTGATGAACTTGCCAGCCTTGCCAAGCGCAATAGCAGAGCACTAGTAAGAACAATAAACTACCGCCAACAATATATGATTGTTTGTTAAGTCCTGCTTTTTTCTTTTGTACAAGTTCTTGGTATAAGTTGATTTGTTGAATCATGTGTCGCTCACCTCATGACGCAGCGTAGCGCCAATAACCGAGGCACAGTAAGCTTGGGTTTTATCCGCGAGGATAGTCTCGCCCTCTAAAATCGTAGAAATATCCATAATACGCGAATTAGCACTTAAATTTTCATTCAAATGATTGAGAATATTTTCCGTATGACTGGGTGCGGGAATAACTGCGAGAGTCGAGATAGGTGGGATGCCATAGTAACTTTCAACATAGTCCAAGGAGCGTTGGATTTCTAAAGATAAATCATTGATTTCCAATGATGGAGTATCTGAATCTAAGCGTAAGTCTTCAAAGCCATAATCTAATTTACGTGATAAATAAATATGGCCTTGTTTTTGTATGATGATACTGCCATTTTTAGGAAACAAGTGCAAAATAGCAACGCCGCGATCATTTTCGGGAAGTAAGGTTGCCAAATTACGTAAAGCGGTTTCCTGAATATCAATGACGTCTAAATCTAGGCCAGCTTGTTGGCAGAGCTCTATTTTGGGTTTGAGTACTGCAACGGAGCTAGCAATCACTGCCAACATCTTTTTGCTACTAGCATGTTTGGCATCAGGGAGGAGGTAAAAATCGATACAGGCTTCTTCTACTGAAAAATCAACTGAATCAGCAATTTTCCAACGTAGAGCCTCACGCATTTCATCGTTGGTAACAGGCGGTGTTTCGAGGGTTAAATGTCTATAGTCGGCAGGCGCTAAAAGCAAATGGCAATGAAATTCGCCTAGGCTATATTCATCGGCGAGACGAGATAGCGTATTGACTTGTTCGGTTGCATCGCTGACAGCAAAAAAATCACTGAATTCTAATTCCAGTTTATTTTCTGGCGTATATTTTGCGATAGCAACACTGATACCTTGAGAGAGAAAGCATAAGCTAACGATCCCGCGGCACACCTTCTTTCTTCCTAAAAGTTTCGTTAACAATCCCAAGTGTCTGCCTAGTATATTTTGCTGAATTATTTTCGATTTTACAGAAAATCAATCAAGGGTAAAGGTATTTACATTAATGGGCTTCCATTTTAAGGCGGGACAGCTAATAACTCGTAGGGCGGACTGAAGCCCGCCCTACAAATAGGGTGAACATCCTGTGTTAAATGCGTAGCCAATTAATGCGATAAGGTACGTAATAAATTAGCGTAATCTTCGTCAATTTTATAATCTGTCGTGCGTAATGCTTGAATACGCTTACAAGCATTAATCACCGTCGTGTGGTCACGGCCACTAAAAGCATCGCCAATTTCGGGTAAGCTATGACTGGTGAGTTCTCTTGCTAGAGCCATCGCCATTTGTCGTGGTCTCGTAACCGACTGCTTGCGACTTTTAGATAATAAATCAGCAATTTTTATTTTGAAATAGTCAGCGACGGTTTTTTGAATATTTTCGATACTGACTAACTTATCTTGCAGAGAGATCAGGTCATGCAAGGCTTCTTTGGTAAAATCGATAGTAATAGCTGCGCCGGTAAATTGGGCATTAGCCAAAACACGACGTAAAGCACCTTCTAAATCCCGAACATTTGAAGGGATACGTTTGCCGATAAAAAAGGCTACTTCATGGTCTAATTCGACACCCGACTGTTGCGCTTTATTCATTAAAATCGCCGCGCGCGTTTCTAAATCAGGCGGCTCAACAGCAACCGGTAAGCCCCAACCAAAACGTGATTTTAAACGATCCTCTAAGCCTTGAATTTCTTTAGGATATTTATCACAAGTTAAAACAACCTGATTTTTCTTTTCTAGCAGGGAGTTAAATGTGTGAAAAAACTCTTCTTGAGAGCGCTCTTTGCCTGCAAAAAATTGAATATCATCAACAAATAAAGCATCGACATTTCGGTAATATTCTTTAAATGCATCAATACTGTTTTGCTGGAAAGCCCTAACCATATCCTGAACAAACTTTTCAGAATGCAGATAAACAATATTAGCATTCGGATTTTTGGCCAAAATAGCATTGCCGATGGCATGCATTAAATGCGTTTTACCTAAACCAGAAGCGCCATAAATTAATAGAGGGTTATAGGCTTTGCCAATATTTTCAGAAACTTGCAAAGAAGCTGCTTTGGCTAACTGGTTTGATTTACCTTCTACAAAGTTGTCAAAAGTAAATGCCGTATTAATAAAATTAGGCGATCTTTTCTTCTTCGGTGGTTCGTTCGCTGTGCCTGCTACCGTGCGTCTGGGTTGGCTGGGTGGAATAGCAGGTTTTGAACTGCGTGAACCAATTTCCATTCTTACTTTATATTGGCCGCCAGAAAACTCAAAAATGGCGTCTTCAATTTTATCTAAAAAATGATCTCGAACATGCGCAATAATAAACTGGTTAGGGGCCAGCAGGACAATAACATCATTTTCTTCTTGCGCTTGTAATGGTCTAATCCAAGTGTTTAAATCATTGGTAGAGACTTCATTTTCAAGACGGGATAGACAGGAATTCCAAATAGAGCTCATTAAACGATTGGTAAGATAAAGTTAACAGAATGATTTTAGCTGGGGCTTATATCGCTGTTGAAATAAGAAAAAAAACAGAATCTGAAGCCGTTTTCAGTTGCCATAGATAATAGCATAAAAGGGCTTATCGCCACCTTAAATAATACCTAAAAATGAGCACAAAAATGCAAACTATATTAATCACCGGCTGTTCAACAGGTATTGGTTATCGTACCGCTGTCATGTTAAAAGAGCAGGGATATCGAGTCATTGCTTCCGCTAGAAAAGAAGCCGACGTGGCGCGCTTGATTCAAGAGGGTTTTGAAACAGTGCAGTTAGATCTGGCTGATAGCAATAGTATTATTAATGCTGTTAAACAAGTAACAGAAATGACTGGCGGTAAACTCGATGGCTTATTTAATAATGGCGCGTTTGGTCAGGCTGGCGCTGTTGAAGATTTGAGCCGTGAGGTTTTACGTGAGCAATTTGAAACCAATCTATTCGGTACACACGAACTAAC
>CBDVDU010000182.1:0-5324 GCA_965372825.1 uncultured Gammaproteobacteria bacterium
CTAAGTTAGATCTCAAACATATTGTGAGTTGGCCTGTCACGGCACATATTTAAAGCATAAGGAATAAAATTCGGCATCCTTCAATAAGAATTAAACGTAGTTGACACTATGAAGGCGCATAATAGTCTTGTCATTCCCGAGTTCTTTTATCGGGAATCCATTGTTAGGCCTAGATTCCCGATAAAACACTTCGGGAATGACGGTGCATTTGGTCATTATAATTGTCAACTAGAATATGAAGGGTGCTGCATAACCTAAAGTTTCAGGTTTTATTGAATGTGCATTTCTAAGAGATTATTTTTAACCCTAATTACATACTAAAAGGTAACAATTAACATGTTAGACCCGCAATTATTTAGATCAGATCTTGAGTCTGTGCAAGTGCAATTAAAAAGGCGTGCTATTGATTTTGATGCTGATTTTTATACTGATTTAGAAAATAAACGTAAAGCGATACAAGTTAAAACTCAAGAATTACAAAATGAGCGTAATTCTCGCTCGAAAGCGATTGGCCAAGCGAAAGCAAAAGGTGAGGATGTACAGCCTTTACTGGATCAAGTGCAGGGTTTTGGCGATCAATTGAAAGAGGCTGAGATTGAGCTTGCTGGTGTGCAGGCGCAAATGCAGGCATTAATGGAAGGTTTGCCTAATATTCTTGATGCTTCCGTGCCTGCTGGTAAGAGCGAAGATGATAATATTGAAATGAGTCGTTGGGGCGAGGTGCCTAAGTTTGATTTTGAAGTGAGAGACCATGTCGATTTAGGTGCATTACACAAAGGCATGGACTTTGAAGTGGCAGCCAAAATTACTAGCGCGCGTTTTGTTGCATTGAAAGGTAATATTGCGCGTCTGCAAAGAGCTTTGATTCAATTTATGCTAGATACGCATTCTGATGATCACGGTTATGAAGAAACTTATGTGCCTTATATTGTTAATGCCGATAGTTTGTACGGTACGGGGCAATTACCTAAGTTTGCCGACGATTTATTTAAAGTAAGCTCCGATCCAGATTTATATTTAATTCCGACGGCTGAAGTGCCGGTGACTAATATTGTGCGCAATGAGATTGTTGATAGTGCTGATATGCCAATGAAAATGGTTGCGCATACGCCGTGTTTTCGTAGTGAGGCAGGTGCTTATGGTCGCGATGTGCGCGGTTTAATTCGTCAGCATCAGTTTGAAAAAGTTGAATTAGTGCAAGTGGTGAGAGCGAGCGAGTCTGAGCAAGCACATGAGGACTTAACATCGCATGCTGAAGCTATATTACAAAAATTAAACTTATCGTACCGTAAGGTATTGTTATGCGCAGGCGATACGGGTTTTTCTTCTGCTAAAACTTATGATTTAGAAGTCTGGCTGCCAGGTCAAGATACCTTTAGAGAAATTTCTTCGTGCAGTAATTTTAGGGATTTTCAAGCGCGTCGTTTAAAAGCGCGCTGGCGTAACCCTGAAACAGGTAAGCCGGAATTAGTGCATACTTTAAATGGCTCTGGTTTGGCAGCAGGTCGTACTTTAGTTGCTGTGATGGAAAATAACCAGACTGCAGAAGGCGATATTAATATTCCGGAAGCACTACAGCCTTATATGGGCGGTTTAAAGGTGATTAGCGTAGGTAAATAAAAAGAGAAGGTATGTTATGGCGTACACGCGATGAAGGTGTCAGTTGTTTTGTTGACCGGCCTTGCTTTGTTTGGCAGTTGCGTTAATGCAAAAGATGATGAAGCTAAAGCCTTGGATTTTTCTTTGCATTGGACGGTGAAAGAATACGCTCCCGTTGTGATTAGGCACAGAAAGGATGAAACATTAGATATTCGAGGTCTTTTTGAACCTAAAGAGGAAAGGTTGAATATGGAGCTGGATGCGCATTTTGAATCGCCACATAAGGAAAATAAAGATCGCGAGGTTACGCCGGATGGCTTAGGTGTTGGTATTAAGCTTGGGATTTAAGGCATAAAAAAGCCCCTGTTGTTTGAGTAGTAACAGGGGCTTTTTTGTTGGAGCTATTGGTTTTTTATCTACCAGTAATAGTAAAGCCTACGCGACGGTTTTCTGCGCGTCCAGCTTCCGTATCATTAGTAGCAATAGGAGTTGACTCACCAAGACCTTTAACGGTTACACGGTTAGCATCAATGCCTTTGTTAACTAAAACATCTTTTACTGCTTGTGCTCTGCGTACTGATAAATCTTGGTTGTAGCTAGCAGCGCCTCGGCTATCAGTATGACCTTCAATTTGCACTGTCATGCTTGGGCTTACTTCCAAGATATGTACTGCATTGTCAAATAAGGAAGTATACTCAGCAGGGACTGTAGCTGTATCGAAGCCGAACTCAAGCTCATTAAATGACCAGCAGCCTTGAGAGTTTACTTTAGCGCCTTTAGAGGTGCCAGGGCATTTATCTCTGCTGTTAATGACGCCATCACCATCAGTATCATTATTCACTACTGCAACGACAGGCGTTAGCGCTGTTTTATCAAATAACATACCTTCAACAAATGACGCGACTGCAGGGCTAGAATTTAGTTCTGCAGCTGTGAAACCAGTTCCACAGCCAGCGATAGCAGATAAGCCTTGTAAGAAAGCTTTGCCGTCTTGGTTCTCTTGGTTGCCAACCCAAACAGAGTAGACACATAAACGATCGCCAAATTTATCTTCTAAAGCCTGTGTAGCTGTTAATGCTCTTGAGGATATGTTGTGACCATCACTGATAACTAATAGAGCAATATTGCCTGGCGCTTTGTCAAGGTCAGTTGCTGCTGCCGATAAGGCATTTTCCATTGGCGAGCCGCCGCTAGCGCATTCTGCTTGGTCAAGGCTTGATTGAACGGCATTAGCTGAATAGCTGCTAATGTCTTGCACAAGATCATTTGAGCAAAAGCCAAAACCAAAAGTACGTAAACCAGAGGAAAGTTTAATGTTTTCTGGAATAGACTTATTGATGTTATGTAAAGTTTGCTTTTCTACGTCAAATATTGTGTTACCTGAAGAATTGCCGTCATAAACTGCGTTAGTAGAAGAAGATGCATCTAAGACAACAAATAAAGTATCGGTTTTTTGTTTAAAATCAGCCGTTGAGCTGTTTTGTCCAACAGGAGCAGCAGTAAAGCTTGGGTATGAGGTTGCTTGTTGAGTTGCACAACCCGATAATAAAGCTAGACCTGTAATGGATACAGCAGGGATTATTATTTTCTTAAGCATATTTTCTTCCTAAAAACGTTAGAATAATCCTCAATTTTAACAGTTTTATTTTTTTTTGAAAGCAACATTATAAAATGTGAGTTTTACATGGAATAATAGCTTGTGAATTAATTGAATGAGAGAAGGGTAATGAAAGTAGTACAAATAATAATAGCTAGTTGCTTATTAGTTATTAGTATGAATAGTTTTGCGGATGTTTTTTCTGATATAAAACAGCAAGCAGAGGGTGGGGATGCATTGGCACAAGCTAAAATAGGCGCGATGTATCAGTTAGGTCGAAACGGTGTAGATAAAGATGCGCAAGAATCAGCGAGCTGGATGCTGAAAGCTGCAAGCCAAAACATGGTTGAGGCGCAGGTTTTTATGGCGGCGCTCTATGATCGAGGTTTAGGTGTTAAGCAGAATTATAATAAAGCAACCGAATGGTATGAAAAAGCAGCAAAACAAAAACATGGGACGGCTCTGGCGATTTTAGGCCGGAATGAAGTGGCAAAGGGTGGTATAGCTTTTAATTATAAAAGCATGCGTCTAAGAGCGTCGAAACAAATTCCTGTAGAATATTCCAAACGATTTTTAAGACAGAAATAAATATATAGAACTATGAGTGTAAAAACACGATTTGCCCCTAGCCCAACAGGCTATTTGCACGTAGGCGGCGCACGGACAGCGTTATTTTCTTGGTTATATGCCAAAAAAAATAACGGAAGCTTTGTTTTGCGTATCGAAGATACTGATTTAGAGCGCTCAACACAAGCATCAGTAGATGCCATTTTAGAAGGTATGGAGTGGTTGGATTTAGGCTATGACGAAGGGCCTTTTTATCAAACGCATCGCTTCGATCGCTATAAAGAAATTATTCAGCAACTACTAGATCAAGGTGATGCTTATTATTGCTACTGTTCTAAAGAAGAGCTGGAAGCTTTGCGTGAACAGCAAATGTCAGATAAAGAAAAGCCACGATATAATGGTAAATGCCGTGAAATTTCTGAAGATAAAGCTGAATTAAATCGCGTCATTCGCTTTCGTAATCCTGATCAAGGCGAAGTGGTCATCAATGATCTAGTTAAAGGTAAGATTGTCGTTGCCAATAAAGAGCTAGATGACTTAATTATTGCCCGTACGGATGGAACGCCAACGTATAACTTAACCGTTGTGGTTGATGATATGGATATGGGTATCACTCATGTCGTGCGCGGTGATGATCATGTTAATAATACGCCAAGACAAATAAATATTTTAAAAGCGCTAGGTGCAGAGCTGCCGCATTATGCGCATTTGCCGATGATCTTAGGTGATGATGGTGCTAGATTATCAAAGCGCCATGGTGCTGTTAGCGTAATGCAGTATCGTGATGAGGGTTACTTACCTGAAGCTCTGTTAAATTATTTAGTTAGATTAGGTTGGTCGCATGGCGATCAAGAGATCTTTAGCCGAGAAGAGATGATTGAGCTGTTCGATCTAAGTCA
The DNA here is from genome assembly GCA_965372825.1 of uncultured Gammaproteobacteria bacterium. Taxonomy (GTDB): domain Bacteria; phylum Pseudomonadota; class Gammaproteobacteria; order Methylococcales; family Methylomonadaceae; genus Methyloprofundus. The sequence continues at coordinate 4,663 of CBDVDU010000182.1, forward strand.
GGTTAATGTTTCAGCTTCAGCTTTTAATACTGAAAAATTATTATGGCTCAATCATCAATATATTATGAATAGTGAGCCTGAACTGGTGGCTAAGCATCTTGAATGGCACATGCAGCAACGCGGTATAGACGCGGCAACGCAAGGCCCAGCTTTGGTTGAGCTTGTTAAGGCGCAACGCGAGCGATGTAAAACATTGGTTGAGATGGCTGATGCCAGCCTGTATTTTTATCAAGATTTTACTGAATATAATGAAAAAGCAGCTAAGAAAAACTTTAAGCTAGATGCTATCGTGCCATTACAGGCTTTATTAGATGCATTTAATGCAGTTGTTGAATGGAAAGGTGAAGCGCTACATGAAATAGTCCTGCAAACAGCCGAAGCTTTAGAGTTAAAATTAGGTAAAGTTGCACAGCCCCTGCGCGTTGCAGTCTGTGGCGCAGGAATGTCACCCTCTATTGATGTGACTTTATCTTTATTGGGCAGAGATAAGACTTTAAAGCGTCTTGAAAAAGCAATAAATTATATAAAAGAAAAAAATAACTAGACACAGTTAGATTTCGGTATATAATGAGCGAACTCAACTAAGGGGCCATAGCTCAATTGGGAGAGCGCAACACTGGCAGTGTTGAGGTCGGCGGTTCGATCCCGCCTGGCTCCACCAA
>CBDVDU010000183.1:0-5315 GCA_965372825.1 uncultured Gammaproteobacteria bacterium
TTTGAATGAGAAATTGAGATTATTTTATCACTGAATCCTAAATTGAGAATTGCTGAGTTCTACTCCTAGCAATAAAGAAATCACCGATAAGGTTTATAATAAGGCAAAAAGATAAATGTCTTTTTAAACTATGATTTTTTCAGCACAGGACGCTTATCTTGGCGAATAAACCTTTTAATACCATTAGCTACCGCACTAGCTGGCTAGCTCAATTATTTGCTAGTCATACCGATTATCTTGCTTTTAATACGCATAATGATCGTATTGTTCTTAAGGGTGAAAAGCATATTCCTTATTTGGCCATAGCTTCAGAAATCGGCATAGAGCAAGGCATACTCTGGAATAGTTTGGCTATTCACCTCAATGATGGGCAAAAAATCCTGCTTGGTGGTGTTCATAAAAAACAAGCAACCACTCTACAAGCTTCATTAAATGATGCTACTCAAGATTATATGGTCGCGTTTTATCAGCGCTTAAGCCCCGATATTGAACAAGCCTATTTACAAGCACAAAGTATATTTAAAGCTAAGCGGTATATTCGTTATCCGCTTGCTCAGCAATGGCTAAAAAGCCATCAACACTTGGCACTAGGTCTTAAGCGGCAGGATATTTCTCATTATGTAGAGCCTTCCATTTTAACTATGTTGCAAGCAATACAGCCGATGTTAAATCAAGGCTATGCTTATATAGAGCAATGGAATGAAGCCTATGTGCAACAACAGCTTACTGAATTTCAGGTGTTTTTTGATCAAGTTGAAGCAAACCCATTAACCGATAAACAGCGTAGAGCATGTGTTATTGATGAGCAGCATAATTTGGTATTAGCTGGGGCAGGTACAGGTAAAACCAGCACCATGATTGGTCGAGCGGGTTATTTATTAAAATCCGGCATTGCACGTCCGCAAGAGATTCTAATGTTAGCCTTTGCGCGTAAAGCCGCGGATGAAATGGAAGAACGGATTCAGGATAAGCTAGGAGTAAGCAGTTTAACGGTCAAAACTTTTCACAGCTTAGGCAAGCATATTATTAGTCAGGTTGAAGGCGTTGTGCCATCAATCTCAAAAATGGCAGAAGATGAACATCTGCGAGCGCGTTTTGTTGATGTGCAAATACAGCAGCTTTTAAATGATGAGCAATATAAATCACGCTTAGTGACCTACTTCTTACGCTTTAGTTATCCGTATAAAAGTGCTTTTAGGTTTAAAAGTCTAGGTGAATATAATCAATATATTTTAGATAATGATATTCGCACTTTGCAGGGTGAGTTAGTCAAAAGTTATGAAGAATGTGAGATCGCCAATTTTCTGTATCGGCAAGGCGTACGTTATCAATATGAAGCCAATTATCAAATAAATACGGCTGGGCCTGATTATAAAGCCTATCAACCAGATTTTTTCTTACCGGATGATGGTATTTATATTGAGCATTTTGCCGTCAATGAACATAATCAAACGCCCCCGTTTATTGATCAGCAAAGTTATTTAGAAGGAATGGATTGGAAACGAGATTTACATGAAAAACATCAAACAACACTTCTTGAAACGTATAGTTATCAAAAGCAGCAAGGTATTTTAACGCAAAGTTTGAGTGAGCAATTACAGCAAGCGGGTGTCAGTTTTAAGCCGATAGCCAATAATGAGTTATTAAAGCAGCTCAATCAATTAGGCCAAGTTTCTGCCTTTGCTCAACTACTAGCTCGGGTACTCGCCTTATTCAAATCTGCCTACTTAAATATAAAAGATATGGCAGCGCTTGCAGGACAGCATGAGGATAAAGAGCGTATGCAGGCGGCTGCATTTTTATTTGAACCGATTTATGAGCTTTATCAACAACAGCTTCGTGATACGCAAACTATCGATTTTGAAGATATGATCGGTTTGGCGATACGTTATGTAGAAAGTGGGCAATATCAATCACCGTATCGTTATTTATTGGTCGATGAATTTCAGGATATTTCTGCCAGCCGGGCGCGATTGATTAAAGCTCTGTTGAATCAGCAGGCAGGTAATAGCTTGTTTTGTGTGGGCGATGATTGGCAATCTATTTACCGTTTTACCGGCAGTGATGTCACGATCACCAAAGAGTTTAGTGAGTATTTTGGCTATACCGCAACCAGTGTTTTAGATAAGACTTTTCGATTTAATAATAAGATTAGCGAGTTTGCATCGCAATTTGTTATGCGTAATAGCACGCAAATTGAAAAACAGATAGACAGTCATCAGCAGGTCAATCAACCAGCGGTATCGTTAATCAAAACGAATCAAGATTCCGTTGGTTTAAATGCGGCTTTATCAGCTATTCATGCTAAAAATCAGAATAAAGCGGTTAGTGTGTTGATTTTGGCGCGAGTCAGTTTTAAAAAGCCGGATTTAAGTATTTATAAAAGTCAGTACCCAAACTTACAGCTACAGTTTATGACCGTGCATGCTTCTAAAGGAAAAGAAGCGGATTATGTGATTATTTTAGGGTTAGATAAAGGTAAGCATGGTTTTCCGGCAGAAAAAGCAACGCCAGCCTTGTTGGATTTATTGCTGCCTAAAGCGGAAGAATTTGCCTATGCCGAAGAGCGACGTTTATTCTATGTTGCTTTAACTCGGGCTAGGCATCATGTGTATTTAATCAGTGATGCGACTAAAGCCTCTGACTTTATTAGAGAGCTTATTCATGATCAATACGAAATGCACAGTGATGAGTTTCACGGTGCAGGCTTTCAAGACAAAGTTGCCGATAAATCCTGTAGCCAGTGTCAAACAGGATTTATGCTGGCTAAAGACAGTCAATATGGCAGCTTTTTTGGCTGTAACCAATACCCTTTATGCGCACATACAGAATCTGCATGTCAGTGGTGTGGTGGTGAGTTAAAAGAGCGAGGGCGTTTTAAAGTGTGTGTCAGTAAGCGCTGTGATTATATCGAACCCATTTGTCCTAAATGCGGCGGCAGTATGCGTTTGCGCAAAGGGCCTTATGGTGAATTCTGGGCTTGTTCAAATTACCGCAAAGGCTCTGAATTCTCTTGTGAGCATAAAGAAAAGCAGATTGATTTAAAGCTGGCAAAGCGTAAAGGTTTGCCAGATGAGATGTATATTACCTAATTGAAATCGTTAATAACGGATAACAAGGAGGCAGTCGGATGACTGAGCAAAAGAAAATTTCGACCACACAGTTAGCGAAAAAACGTGGCATTGTGCAAACGGAATTATTTATACAACTAAGCGATCAAGGTTTGATGCGGAAAGATGATGATAAATGGGTTTTGACGCCTGCCGGTGAGCAATTGGGCGGTGTGCATTTAAGTGGAAAATATGGGCAATATGTTGCTTGGCCTGAAAATGTTAATTTCGAATTGTCGCCAAAAACACCTAACGTAGTATTGGGTACGTCAAGCCAAAAACTTATAACGGCAACAGCGATTGGTAAGAATTTTGATATTTCATCCAAGAAAATGAATTATGTTTTGTCTGAGCTGGGATGGATTAAGAGGGGATTAAAAGGCTGGCTGGTAACTGATCAAGGAAAGAAATTGGGTGCACAACAAGGCGAGGATTCACGTTCGGGTATCCCCTATGCAAGGTGGCCTGAAGCAATTCTGTACACTCCGGCATTAAAAGATAGTATTGATAATATGACGGGGGTTGAAAAACCGCAAACGGGTGAGAAAAAACTGGAAAGCTTTAGAGAGAAATTTCAGGCAAAACATCGCAGTACCGATGGTCATTTTGTTAGGTCAAAAGCAGAAATGCTAATTGATAACTGGCTGTATATGGCTGAAATTGTCCATGCCTACGAACGTAAATTACCGATTGAAGAAGAAGTCTATTGTGATTTTTATATTCCGACAGGAAAGGTTTATATTGAATTTTGGGGTTACGATAACGATGAAAAGTATCTAGCCCGAAAGCAAAAGAAACAGGCTATTTATCAGAAATATAACTTCAATTTAATCGAATTAACTGATGAGGAGGTGCAGAATTTAGATGATATCCTACCTAGGATGCTACTGAAATTTGGCGTTCAAGCCTACTGAATAAATTGTAATTCTTAATCTGGGCTGCTGTACTAAAGATAGATGAAAACTTTATGACTTTATTGTATCCAAATAGGAAATAATTCATGGTCTTTTTGTGTTATTGTAAATTATGTGTCCTTGCTTATAATGAACCTGCGTTATAGATAAACGCACTACTAACTACTTAGAGGACTAAAGATGAAAGGTTTATATAAAGATATTTTAACTGGATTAGTATTTATGACTGGCTTGCTTGGCTTTTTATCTGGCGAATTCATAATCTCATCAACATTATTTGCAGCATCAGCGATTGCCAGCAATGTAAACGTGAACCGTAAACGAGATAAATCTGGCAGTATCGCATGAGGGTGCGGCCCGTCTTCGTACGGCTAATGGATAAAAAAGTTAAAGACTTCCAGAGCATTCTGCTTGGATGTCTTTTTTTAGAGATTGTTCATTGTCCCGCCCAATAAGCTTTTTCTTTAATAGGTGCTCCCTTTAGCGTGAATATTCATTTTCTTTTTGTTTATGTAGAAAATCGCATCTCTATTTCTGTTGAGGGGTATATTTTAGTGGTTGCATAAATTATCTTTAGAGTGCATAATGTCTGGCTCAACGAAGGTCTAGATCACATTCTAATTGCCTGTAGCTGGAGCATGATTTTTATTATGCTTGGCTGGTGAAAGAAGTTATTTTAAAGTATAAAAAACTTTTAAAAAAAGCTTGTCAGAATTAGTTTTCGTTGTATAATAGTTAAATCTTCTGAGGGTTCTTAGCTCAGCTGGTAGAGCACCGCACTTTTAATGCGATTGTCCCGGGTTCGAATCCCGGAGAGCCCACCATAGAAGATGTTGTAAAATATAGAGTTACATTAAAAACGGCCTGCTTTTAGCAGGCTTTTTTTTGCCTAAAATTTAGCTATTCCCACATTCCGACCACCACTCAAGTTTTCTAAGTATCTTTTTTGAAGTTTAAAGGGTTAAATTTAACAGCATCTTGTAAATATTCAGGTGCTAAATGCGCGTACACTGGTAGTGACATTTAAAGATGAATGTCCCAATATTTTTTGAAGTGTAAGAATGTTTCCACCATTCATAATAAAGTGACTAGCGAGTTGATGGCGGTGGAGATATGAATCACTTCGCTACTACCTCCTGTTTCTGGTAATCCTTAAACAGCATAAGTACCGAGGCATAATTACAAAACTTTTTTGTAGGTTCAAATTTATTCAAACCTACGGGCATACCGTTCAGCTAATACCAATCCCAATAAATAATTACTGTAATGGTCGTCATTCCCGAAGTCTTTA
>CBDVDU010000184.1:0-5305 GCA_965372825.1 uncultured Gammaproteobacteria bacterium
AGGAGAGGCCTACATTAAGAGGTAAGGAATCAAAACTAATAATATCCGGTAGCATTGCCAGTGCTTTGAGGACTGGCAATGCTATATGACTTAAAGTTTCAGGTTTTATGAATGTGCATTGCTAAAGGCCTTCTCCCGTTGGAGAAGGCCTTTATAGGATCGCGTTTTACTAAACCTTTTAAGCTATCGCGCGTTTAATGCGCTCTAATGCCTTTTCTAAGTTTGCCATGCTGGTTGCAATGGATATCCTGATATGACCTGGACAGCCAAATGCCGACCCCGGCACTAAAGCAACATCCGCTTTTTCAATGAAATACTCAGCCAAATCAAGGTCGTTATTGATTCCATCAAGTCGCGCTATTAGCTTTTCCACATTAGGGAACACGTAAAAAGTCCCGTCGGATTTTAAGCATTCAACACCCAGTAGTTTATTTAATTCTTCAACGACATAATCATGACGTTTTTTGAATTCTACCACCATGGTATCAATGCAGCTTTGATCGCCATGTAAAGCTTCTTCAGCCGCTGCTTGAGAAATAGAGGCGGGGTTTGATGTGCTTTGTGACTGTACTTTACGCATGCCAGTAATGATCTCTGCAGGTCCTGCGGCATAACCAATACGCCAGCCTGTCATAGAGTAAGCTTTAGATACGCCATTTAAGACCATGCAACGATTATAAAGCTCAGGGCACGCATTGAGTATATTAACAAAGCTACCTTTTTGCCAAAGAATATGCTCATACATATCATCAGTGGCAATAATAATATCAGGGTATTCCAATAAAACGGCTGCAAGCGCTTTTAATTCTTTTAAAGTATAAGCCACACCCGTCGGGTTGGAGGGGCTGTTAATCACAAATAAACGTGTTTTATCTGTAATCGCTGCACGCAGTTGTTCTGGCGATATTTTGAATAGTTGCGTTTGTGTTGTTTTAATAATAACCGGCGTAGCATCAGCTAATAACACCATATCAGGGTAAGAAACCCAGTAGGGTGCAGAAATAATTACTTCATCACCTTTATTTAGCAATGCTTGCGCTAAATTATAAAAGCTTTGCTTGCCGCCCGAAGAAACTAGAATCTGTTTTAAGTTATACTCAAAGCCATTATCTTTTTTAAATTTATCAATAATGGCTTGTTTTAAACTAGGCGTGCCATCAACAGCAGTATACTTTGTAAAGCCATTATTAATTGCTTTAATAGCCGCTTCTTTAATATGATTAGGGGTGTCAAAGTCCGGCTCTCCGGCTCCTAAGCCAATAATATCTCTACCTGCTGCACGCATTTCGGCCGCCCTCGCTGTGATTGCAAGAGTGGGGGAGGGTTTGACTGCGCTAAGACGGTCAGAAAGTTTGATACTCATTAAGCTTCCTCAAGTCAATAAATAATGGTTAAAGGTGAATTATACCTTAGGAATAATAGTTTGTTAGAATGTCTAATTACTCAAGATAATGTCAGAAAAGGTGCATGTGAACAAGCAATTTAATCTTCATAGTCCATTTAAGCCCGCTGGAGATCAGCCGACTGCCATTAAGCAGCTAATAGAAGGCTTAAATGATGGTGAGTTGCATCAAACCTTGTTGGGTGTTACTGGTTCAGGTAAAACGTTTACCATTGCTAATGTAATCAATCAAGTACAGCGTCCGGCCATAATTATGGCGCCGAATAAAACCTTAGCCGCGCAACTTTATGGAGAAATGAAAGAGTTTTTCCCTGAAAATAGCGTCGAATACTTTGTTTCTTATTACGACTATTATCAACCTGAAGCCTACGTACCTGCATCGGACACCTTTATCGATAAAGATGCCTCGCGCAATGAGCATATAGAGCAAATGCGTTTATCCGCAACTAAGGCGTTACTTGAGCGCAAAGATACCATTGTCGTGGCTACTGTCTCCGCTATCTATGGCTTAGGTGAGCCTGAATCTTACTTTAAAATGGTTTTGCACCTAGTCCGTGGCGATATAATTAATCAGCGTGATTTATTGCGCCGGCTAGCGAGCATGCAATACACGCGTAATGATATCGAACTACGTCGAGCTACTTACCGTGTACGTGGTGATGTGATTGATATATTTCCGGCCGAATCAGAAGAAGCCGCTCTGCGTATAGAATTATTCGATGATGAAATTGAACGTTTATCATTATTTGACCCGTTAACCGGTGAAATTTTGCATCGTGTCGCTCGTTATACGGTCTACCCTAAAAGTCATTATGTAGCACCGCGGGAAAAACTACTCGAAGCTGTTGAAAAAATTAAAATTGAGCTAAAAGAGCGCTTAGAGCAATTACGCTCAATGAATAAATTAGTAGAAGCTCAGCGCCTAGAGCAGCGCACCATGTTTGATATAGAAATGATTTACGAAGTTGGCTATTGTTCGGGAATTGAAAATTATTCGCGATATTTATCAGGTCGTGAAGATGGTGAATCACCGCCGACCATGTTTGATTATTTGCCAGATAATGCGCTAATTATTATTGATGAAAGTCATGTCACCATTCCGCAAATTGGCGCTATGTATAAAGGTGACCGCTCACGTAAAGAGACCTTAGTTGAGTACGGCTTTAGAATGCCCTCAGCTTTAGATAATCGCCCCTTAAGGTTTGATGAATTTGAAAGCAAAGTTGGGCAAAAAATTTATGTGTCAGCGACACCTAGTCGCTATGAAAAAGAAAACTCCGGTCGCTTTATTGAACAAGTTGTTAGGCCGACTGGTTTATTAGATCCAGAAATTGAAGTTCGCCCAGCAACCACGCAAGTGGATGATTTGTTATCTGAAATTAACTTACGTGCGGCTATAAAAGAGCGCGTACTGGTGACAACTTTAACTAAGCGAATGTCTGAAGATTTGACTGAATATTTAATGGATCATGGTGTGCGTGTGCGTTATTTGCATTCAGATATCGATACTGTAGAGCGAGTGGAAATTATTCGTGATTTACGTCTAGGTGAGTTTGATGTACTTGTGGGTATTAACTTATTACGAGAAGGGCTAGATATCCCCGAAGTCTCCTTAGTCGCTATTTTAGATGCAGATAAAGAAGGTTTTTTACGTTCTGTTGTTTCTTTAGTGCAAACCATCGGTCGTGCTGCGAGAAACTCAAATGGAAAAGCAATTTTATACGGTGACAAGATAACAAAATCTATGGCTCAAGCCATAGAAGAAACGCAAAGGCGACGCGAAAAGCAAGCGCTGTTTAATGCACAGCAAGGGATTACGCCAACCACTATTTTTAAATCAGTCACTGATATACTTGAAGCAACTATTCCAGGGGCAGGGCTTAATCAATCCGCTAAAAATAAAGTAGCCGAACAAAAATCCAGTTACACAGCATTATCTCAAAAGGAAAAAGAGAAGAAGTTAACCCAGTTAGAAGATCAAATGTATAAGCACGCAAAAAACCTAGAATTTGAAGCAGCAGCAAAGATTAGAGATGATATAAAGCAGTTACAAGCAGAAATGTTGGTTTAGTTGTTGCAATAAGCTTTTTTTTAATTATAATAAGTAAGATAAGTTTTAGGCGTGTAGCTCAGTCTGGTTAGAGCGCTACTATTACATGGTGGAGGTCAGTAGTTCAAATCTATTCGCGCCTACCATAACTTATGATTATATTTATCATAAATATAATACTCAAAATATAGATACAATATAGGCGCGTAGCTCAGTTGGTTAGAGCACTACCTTGACATGGTAGGGGTCGGTGATTCGAATTCACTCGTGCCTACCAATTTTCTGTTTAAAAACAGTGAGTTGGTAATATTTGGTTTTCCCTCAATTTATCTATTCAGATTTATGGTCCATATATGGTCCAGTAAATCTACCTATTCTAATTAAGCTCCTTAATGGATTGTCAGAGTGTGTATCTCTCTGCATGTATCAGCTTCAGCTAAGAAGTCGATGGGGTAATCATACGATTATATACTTGCTATCAGCAAGCTGATTTTATTCATGGAAAATGAGTCTCCTTTTTTATTTGTAATAGTTGAGCCGATGAAGGCGAATGATGACTTACTCAGTAACTCATCAGAGAGAAGATATTTATTGCATACAAAAAATCTCAATAGACTACAGCAACTTTTTGTCATCATTTGACTGAAGAGTGCAATCTTTTAGATTTTGAACAATAAATGAATTCTTATAGTTACTCCTTTCTAGCTAATTGGTATTCACCGAATTTTTAACAGAATCGCAAATTTACGATTAGACGATGAAGATTGGTAGCACACGCTGTTAGAACGAAGTTATAACAGCACGGAGGATGATTCAAAACCCTGCCGCAATATACGTTGCGCTGTCATAAGTGAATTCGGCTGCTTCACCATTAATTTCTTAGTCACGCGAATAGGCTTCATAGTTGAAATAACACTGAAGCGTTTCAGGTAAGCTATCAATGACTCCAGAATCATTAACAGATTCATATGCATAGTCAGAAAGTGAGCACTGCTGAATATAGCCATCAGAGTTGATACTATCTAAAGCCTCTTGAGTATTTTGGTTTAAATTATCACAGCGATAAAAGAGTTCTGTTTGGTCTGGTTCGGGTAGATTTTCAATCTCATCAAACCATTTTTGCAGTGTGCATTGCGTAATATCACACGCACTAAAGAGCTGACATAGATCCCCGTCAATGAATTCAATCTCGAATTCCTCGACAGGATAGCCGCAATCATTAATTAACTGAGATGATTTTGTTTCGTATTCTTCATAAGATGAGAAGTAAAAACCTTGAACGCTTGTATCGTATGGGTTTGCAAATAATTCAGACATGATTGTATTCCTTTTTGTTAAAGCAAAAAAAAGCCCTGACTCCCTAATAGGAAGACAAGGCTTAAAAGTGGTCGGGCTAGATTGCCCTGAGTGTGGTTAAAATTCAGATAAGGATTGAGCTGTGCTCAATCACTTATCGTTCTCTATACGTGGCTGATACTCTATTAATAATGGCTTGGCTCTGAACAGATTGCGCCAACTTATCAGTGAGGTAATTTTAGAGAGTACAAACAGCACAATTTCCTTAGTGCTACTCATCATCTCAGTACAGCTACCTAAAGCGTGATGCCACACTTTTTGTATCGTTCCTCGCTGATAAATAACGGTGACAACTTTGTCATCATTTAATTGGATAATAATTTCAGCATCCGCTGTATTGATACGAATAGAGCCGCCTTCACTAGATAAAGCGTCTTCAATCATTAAATTTAATTGCTCATTAAGTTGAGTAAATGGGTTCATGATGTAATTCTCCTAAAGGATATAAAAATAAAGCGCACCAGTTTCTTACAGGCGCACGAAAGCACACGGCATAA
>CBDVDU010000185.1:0-5294 GCA_965372825.1 uncultured Gammaproteobacteria bacterium
ATTTGCCAGCGCTTATGGCGTGTTTTTTGAAATAAACCTACAGAACTTAAAAGTCATGAGATCTTTACATACAGGTGGAGTTCCGGTACAAGGGTCTTTTATTAATTGGGATGATTTTTCTTACTCTGCTACGCATTCATCAAGCGGAATGTAGAGAAATAACAACTTAAACAAATAAGGAAGCAGCTGTAATAGTTGCTTCCACTTTAACTCCGCCTTTCACCTGAATAGCACTGATTCGTTCAAGACACCTTCAAAGTATTATTCCTATCTCGGCTTGCACGAATTAACTCATTGCTTTCAATTCTTTGAGTAGATTTCGCCAATCGGTCATAAAGTACCACATTTACTGTTGCCGCTAGATTCATACAGCCAACGGTAGGCACATAAACCACTGCATCAGCCTTATCTATTATATCTTGGCTAATAGTTCCATCCTCTGAACCAAAAATATAAAGCGCCTGCTCTGGGTGTTGGTATTCAGGTAAAGAAATTGCATTCTCAGCAAATTCAATACACACTATTTTCATATCTTCAGGCGCCTCATTGAGCAAGCAGTCTGCTTTTGAAATAGAAATTTTCCGACCCACCTGCCGGCCAGTATTCACCGCCTGCGTTTGAAACTCTAAGGCGCGCAAGTAACGATCCCCAGTAAAGAAGACACTATCAACACGATAATTACCAGCGGCACGCATTACTGAGCCGACATTATCAGGACTTTTGGGATTAACTAAGCCAATACTAACTTTTGATTTTTGCATTTTATTTATTGAAGACTTACTTTTTTGATGTTTTATAACCTACGCATATAAAACTAACCTGCCTTAAACGAAAAGCCATAAAGGCTAACCAAAAGTCGAGCCATTCCAGCCCCAGTATTCTGCAGGGCAATTACTAAACTCTATATAAATACGCTCAGCACTAAGCTGCAATTGCGCGCCTAATAATTCACTAATGGATTTTGATAATGACTTAGCTTGAGCAGTCGATAAGCCAATACTTTTGCATTCAATATAAGCTAATGGATCAGAACTTCCGCCAAACATCATATTCCTGTCACCTTTTACGTCTATCATGACATAACGCTCTGGCTTAGCTGTTTCATTAGCTAATAACTGTGAAAGCTCGCTCATTAAGCCTGCTGTTTTAGCACTATCAATTGCAACATTGGTACGTAATTTTATAAACGGCATGATTGTTTCCTTAATGTAAATACAATAATCCTAAGATAGGAACAATAAGCGCTCTTAGCCAAAAAGAACGCTAGGTCAATGATTAAATTGAATTTTAGTCTAGCATAATTTACTCCAATATCAGCAATTTTAGCATGCACTAAAGACCCTAATCATTTTGCCCCATATAGTATATTAGTGTATCCTTAATCTATGTATATTAGTAAGGCATACCCCCTATTTTTTAATCTATTTCCAATAATCAAAGAGGTTCAATATGAACGAAATCAGTGATGAAGAGCGCAAAAAAATACTCGAAAGTCCCCCTATAGGCACTTGGGTACTGATGTTAAGCGTTGGAGGCGGCATGGTTGTCGCTTGGTTATTTCTTTATTATGGGGTATTTCTATCTCGTGGCATGATTAATTAAGGTGAAATATGCATATTGATCCCTTAGAAAAAAAATGGGTGCTGATTTCCCTTGGCATGTGCGCCTTATTTGTCTCTATTATTATGATAGATGCGTTATTTCATGGCGTGAATGCGCCGAGTAACGTGGAAACTATTGATTCTCGTAAAATTCATTTAAGTGAAGAGTTTGCTGAAGATAATTTAGGTGTGCAAGTCGCTGAAAATGGCGATATTACCGTGCGTATGGTTGCTGGGCGCTATGCTTTCTTCCCTAAACAAATTACCTTACCCGCAGAAACGAAAGTAACCTTCCGCTGGGTGAGCATGGACGTATTACATGGCGTGCATATGCCTATGACTAATATGAGCACCATGATTGTTCCTGGCTATGTCGCACAAATAGAAAGCTCTTTCCCTCGCCCTGGCGAATACCCAATGCTATGTAATGAGTATTGTGGCCTAGGTCATGACCATATGTGGAGTAAAGCATTTGTGATTGATAAAGAAGAATGGGAAGCGAACAGAGCTAAAGAAAGGGCTGAGCTAAACCCGACTGCGACAGCAAACGAGGAAAGTGATGATGAATGATACAACAGCAAAAAATCTAGCCCTTAGCCACATGTGGGTGGCGTTTACAGCGTTTATCGTTGCTTGCTTTATGGGGGAATTTCAAGTCTTAGAACGCAGTGGGCTTTTTGAATTCCTTACTTCTATTAGCGTTTATTTTGCTTCGGTTAGTACACATGGTGTATTAATGGCTTTCGTTTTAACCACTTTTTTTATTATGGGCTTTGGTTATTACACGGCTAGTAGCTCTTTAAAAGTCCCTGTATGGAACCCTAAATTAGCATGGGCAGGTTTTGCTATCGCCTTGATTGGTGTAATCATAGCCGCAGTTCCCCTGCTAAGTGGTTTAGCCTCGGTGCTCTATACGTTTTACCCTCCTGTAACAGCACATGTTGCCTTTTATATTGGCGTGACTTTACTCGTTATAGGCTCCTGGGTTTGGTGTGCCATTATGGTCGTCATGTTTTATCAATGGAAGAAAGCAAATCCAGGTAAAACAGTACCATTAGCCATGTTTGCGACCACAGCCAATGCACTTTTATGGTTATGGACTAGCGCGGGGGTTGCCGCAGAAGTTTTATTTCAATTAATTCCTTTAGCATTAGGCTTGATGGATACACTTGATCCAGGCTTAGCAAGAACCTTATTTGCTTGGACTTTACATCCTATTGTGTATTTTTGGTTAATTCCTGCTTATACTGCCTTTTATGTGTTTGTTCCTAAACAAGCTGGCGGATATTTATTCAGTGATGAAGCTGCACGCATGGCATTAATTGTCTTAGTGGTATTTTCTTTACCTATTGGTATGCATCATTTATATATGGATCCTGAGCAAGCAAAAGGCTGGAAACTACTCCATGGTGTAGGTACTTTTGTTGTTGCTTTACCTACTTTAGTAACAGGCTTTACGGTTATTGCTTCTTTAGAAATTGCCGGCCGTTTACGTGGCGGTAAAGGTTTATTCGGCTGGATTGGTAGCTTGCCATGGACTAACCCAATGACATTAGCCGTTATCCTGTCGTTATTAATGCTGATATTCGGTGGTTTTGGCGGTATTGTGAATGCCAGTTATGCCATGAATGCGATGATCCATAATACTGCATGGGTACCAGGCCATTTTCACCTGATATTTGCAGGTACTACCGTCATTATGTATTTTGCGATTGCCTATTATTTATGGCCAATTTTATGCAAGAAGCCCTTAGTTTCAAATTCATTAGCTTTAGTACAGCTTTGGACTTGGTTTATCGGTATGAGCATCATGACTACACCTTGGCATGTTCTCGGTTTATTAGGTCAGCCTAGACGTATTTCTAGCGTGCAATATAATAATGTACTCACTCTGACGTGGGAGCCGTATGAGATATTAATGATTCTAGGCGGCTTAATTTTATTAGGCTCAGCTTGCTTGTTCTTTTACATCTTAGTAAAAACACAATTTGGCGCAACGACAGAAGTTTTTGTCGGCGAAGTGGAATACGCAGAACCTTTACATGAAGTAAAAGACCTACCTGAGTATTTGAACGATTTTAAATTGTGGAATAAAGTGATTGCAGTATTAATGCTCATTAGCTTTGGTGTACCCATTTTACAATTCTTTTTTATGGACACTTACGGTTCAAGCGCATGGGGATATTAAACATGAAACGCATACTACCTTTAATTTTATGCATCGCACCTGCCTTTGTTTCAGCTGAGCCTGCCTCAAATATGGTTTGGATGCCAGAAGCACTCAACTTTGTCAAAGATGGTGATGTAAAAAAAGGCGAGCAACTCGCTCAATCTTGTGCCGGCTGTCATGGTGAAAAAGGCATTAGTCCAATGGGTATGTTCCCATCTTTAGCTGGGCAAACTGCAAATTACACTTATAAGCAATTACGTGATTATGCAGATGGAAAACGTGAGAACCCGATGATGTCTTCTATCGCTGCCGGACTAAGCGAAAAAGACAGCGCGGATTTAGCCGCATGGTTTCAATCCTTACCGGCTGCGCAAAACAAAGCGTCACAAAAAGATATTAGTAAAGCCATAAGCTTGGTAGACAAAGGCAATGGTAAAAAAATCTTACCACCTTGTTTTGTATGTCATGGTTCTGATGGCGAAGGTCAGAAAATGGACACGCCTGCTCTCGCTGGACAACAAGCTGAATATACTGAAGCTACTCTATTAGAGTATAAAAATGGCACACGCCATAATGATCTTTATAGCCGTATGCGAGTGATTGCTAAACAGCTGAGTGATACTGAAATTAAACAGTTAGCTGAGTATTACCAACAATTGAAGTAAGCATAAAAAAGCCCGACTGTTGTCAATCAACAGCCGGGCTTTTTAAAATCGTAGGGCGGACTTCAGTCCGCCATCCCTGCAACAGCATCAATTAGCGGACTGAAGTCCGCCCTACTTTCCAGTTACTAGCCAGCATCCACAATCTCAAAATCATGGGTAATTTCTACCGCTTTCTGCAACATCAATGAAGCAGAACAATATTTCTCAGCAGACAGCTTAATTGCACGCTCTACAGTCGCCTCTTTTAATTCTTTCCCTGTCACGACAAAGTGCACATGAATTTTAGTAAATACCTTTGGAATAGTATCCGCGCGTTCAGCGGTAATATCAGCAACACAATCCGTGATATTATTACGCCCTTTTTGCAAAATTTGCATCACATCAATAGAGGTACAGCCGCCCATACCTAGTAACAACATCTCCATGGGACGCACCCCCATATTATTACCGCCTAATTCAGGTGGGCCATCCATCACTACTGCATGGCCGCTATCAGACTCACCCAGAAACATCATCCCATCAACCCATTTAACACGCACCTGCATCAAAACACCCTCTCTATTGATAAAGAGGGTAGATTAGCATACATTGATGCTAAAAACTTTTTTGCACCGCCTGTCTCCTTCTTTTAGCTGCTAGATCAAAGTCTCCATTATATTAATCAATTTTTTAACTGCGTTTTTCGTAACTTCTCATTATTCGCGGGCAAATACATATAAAAACATCGTCATTCCCGAAGTCTTTTATCGGGAATCCACGTTAAACATAGATTCTTGCTAACAACACGCAGGATAGTTACATTCCAGCAATTCTCAATTTAGGATTCAGTGATAAAATAATCTCAATTTCTCATTCAAA
>CBDVDU010000186.1:0-5280 GCA_965372825.1 uncultured Gammaproteobacteria bacterium
ATGATAATGAGTACCGCAAAGAAATGAGAGAGAAAAAAGGGAAATACTCTGAGCAAAATAAGGAAAGAAATGGGAGTGAACGAGATCGTTATGAGCGTCGTAGTGATGATCAATACGATAATAGAAGAGAGGCAAAAACGGTTCGCCAAAATCCAGTTGACGCAGTGATTGATAAAAATGTAAATGATGTAAAGTCAACGATCGATGCAGCTCAACGTAAAATGAATGAAATGATTGATGGTCAATCTAAGGCTCTTACTGACGGCGTTAATGCTCCGAGAGAACTACCTAAAGAAGAAAAGCCTTGGTGGGAATTGGGTCAGGAGTAGATTCTTAAGCGAAATTCAAAAAAAACCGGAACTTTGTGTAGCCCGTATGAAGCTTGCGGAATACGGGAAGGTGAATGTACGACGCTTCCTGTATTCCGTAAACTTCATACAGGCTACATTAGAGCGTAAACTTATATGACACCCGCACTCCTTAATATCTTAAACTGCGGCCATAGTGCTGACTATCTTTGTAACTGAGCCCAATGTTGACCATATTTTGGCATCTTTCATTTCTCTGTTTACACTTTAAGTTTTAGTTCACTGCTATTAATTATGAGGGTATTTGTGGGAGGGGGCTTTTAGCACTATATGAAGGATGCCCATACGTTTCAAATACCTATTGGAAACTTTTACTTATTAAAGAGATAAAAATGACTGACCCTTTTACCTTGCTAGGAGCGAGTGTTACTTTCCTTGTACTTATTGTTCTAATGTTGCAGTTTTTTGTGTTACAAAAAGTGAATAAATTGGGCGGTTCAAATACCGAGCAAGTTAAAGTCGAATTGACTCGACTGCTTGAGCGTAGCCAAGAAATATTAAAAGAAGGTTTAAGTGATTCACGTAAAGAACTGCGTGAAGTAAGTAGCGATAATCGACGTGAAATGAATGATTTATTTAAGGGTTTTCAAGATACCTTATTAAAGCGGGTTGCGGAAGACAGTGGAGAACAAAGCCGTCAGCTAGATACGTTTAAAAGCGCACTTAATGGATTGTCGGAAAAGCTAATTAATAACTCTAATGATTTTAAACAAAGTGTTAGCGATTCTTTTCAAAACTCCAATGAGTCGCTGAATAAGAAACAAGATGAGTTTAGAGAAAAGACCTTAGAAAGGCTCAATGATTTTGATGTGAACATTAAAAGTGATGCAAAGGAAAACCGTCAAGAACTCAATGCCGGTCTAAAATCATTTGAACAAGGATTTACTTTATCGATTAAAGAGTTTGATGAGCAATTACGCGTGAAATTTGCTGATTTAACCAAGCAACAACAAGATGCGAATCTTTTGGCTAAAAGCAGTATTAATGAAATCCGTGAAACCATAGAAAAGCAACTGCAATCAATTAGACAAGATAATACCCAGCAGCTTAATGAGATGCGTAAAACAGTTGATGAAAAACTGCATGACACACTAGAAAAGCGCTTAGGCGAATCTTTTAAATTGGTGAGTGACCGATTAGAGCAAGTTCATAAAGGATTGGGTGACATGCAGAATCTAGCGGTTGGAGTAGGCGATCTTAAGAAAGTCCTTTCTAATGTAAAAACGCGCGGAATTTTAGGTGAATATCAACTTGGTAATATCCTTGAACAAATTTTATCTCCTGATCAATACGGGATTAATGTCGCGACTAAAAAAGGCAGTCAGGCAAACGTCGAATATGCCGTTAAACTGCCAGGGAAATCAGATGAAAAAATAGTATGGTTACCCGTTGACTCTAAATTCCCATTAGAAAGTTATCAGGTTTTATTGCAGGCATTAGAAGATGGCGATATTCATAAGATTGATTTAGCTGAAAAGGCATTACTAAAAGCGATAGAGAGTTTCGCGAAAGATATTAGTAGCAAATACATTGATCCGCCACATACGACGGACTTCGCCATTATGTTTTTACCTGTAGAGAGTCTCTATGGAGAGGTATTACGGCATCCAGCGTTATTTGAAAAACTTCAGCGAACTTACCATATTACGATTACAGGACCAACAACCTTATCTGCTCTATTGAATAGTTTACAAATGGGCTTTAGAACGCTTGTTGTGCAGCAACGAAGCAGTGAAGTATGGAATGTATTAGGTGAAGTGAAGACTGAGTTTGTTAAGTATGCAAAGCAATTAGAAACAGTTAAAAAGCACTTAAATACTGCAACTGGTTCACTGGAAACATTACAATCTACTCGAACCAGTGTTATGGAAAGAAAGCTGAGAAGTGTCGAATCTTTAGAACTTGAGAGTGATATACCTCCCATTTCTTTAATTGAAAGTTAGTTGATTTAGAGCAACCGTTCCCCCCCCTATGAAAAATAGAACTAAGGAATCAAAATTCAATAATACCCGAAAGCACTGCCAGTCCTCAGAGGACTGGCAGTGCTACATCAGCTAAAGTTTCGGATTTTATAAAATGTGCATTCCTAAGAGGGTGTAAGCTATTTTCTCAGCTCGTCATTCCTGTGCATGCTGTTAGCAGGAATCTACGCTTAACATGGACCCCCGATAAAGCTTGTGCCCACGCTTGACTCGGTATACTTCGGGGATGACGATATTTTTATATGAAATTTAGGGGGGCATGTGAACGGTTACGATTTAGAATGAATAAAAGTAACTATTCAGCGTGTCTTACTTTACTCTTACAAACCAAACTCAAAAACCATTTTAATGGATATAAAGATGACCAATATCATCGCGGCTATAAAAACAATAGTTTGCGCAGGATTGCGCCATAAATTCTTGAAAAAAGTATTTTCCTCACCACTTTGTTTTAGCTGTTGATACTCTTCTTGCAAGGTAATGCGCCGTTGTTCTTGGTATTCATCAATTAAGCTTCGTGCTTTAGCATATTGCTGGTCATCAGATAACCAAATGGCGGGCATTGAAATCCCCCAATTGCCAGCATTCGTTTCATAAAAATTCAGCTGATTTTCGACTAATAAATCGCGGATATCATCGGCTTCATCATCAGGTACGTGGCGTAAAGAAAAGAGTAATAAAGCCATTTTATTGTTTCTCAGGGTTATTAATAATGTTTTGTAAAATCGACCAGCGTGTTTTGTGTTTACTGGCACCTTTGCCTTGAATCCAATAGTCGTATAAATGATCTTTATTGCCAGTCGATTTTTGGATCTCCAGCCAACTATTTAACATGGCTTGTAAGGCAAGGTTATTTTTTTGCACGGCGTAACCAATTGGGAAGCGCTGTATTCTTGTTGGATCAAAGCTGACAGAGTACTCTGGGTGCAACATAACTAATGTCATTCCCTCCTCTATACTGCAGATATACCCGTCAAAGGTGTTCTCAGGGGCATTAAAAAATATTTCAGGATTATCAATTTTTTGGATTTCAATATTTGGGAACATCTGCTTAATATAAGTTAAGCGTGGATAATGATCCATTGTGGCTAATTTTAAATGCGTAGACTTGGTAATCTTTGAATAATC
Organism: uncultured Gammaproteobacteria bacterium; assembly: GCA_965372825.1. GTDB lineage: Bacteria > Pseudomonadota > Gammaproteobacteria > Methylococcales > Methylomonadaceae > Methyloprofundus. The sequence goes on from CBDVDU010000186.1 coordinate 3,479, forward strand.
GGAGAATTCTTTTTTACGGTAATCTTTAACAATGACGGCTGTTGTTAAATTTAAGGTTGGCTGAGTATAGAGTACGGAGTTTAGGTATTCGCTACTGATATGTACGCCTGAAATAACCATGTCAATTTGCAAGTTATCTAAGGCCTGATAGAGGTTTTTAGCTTGAGTAAAGGGAATGAATTCTAAACTCACGCCTAATGCAGAAGATAAATGATTCATCATTTCTATATCAAAGCCAACCAGTTTGTGCTCATGATTATAAAAAGAAAAAGGTACGCGAGCTGGGTTATAGCCGATACGTAAAGTTCCACGTTTTACTATCGCTTCCGGTGTAGGCATAGAGAGTTGATTTTTATCCGTGTCCTGTAAGTTGTATAAGATTTTCTGTGGAGCTTCCCAGTCCACTTGCATTTGCTTTAATTTTTCACTGACATCTATTTTTTTTGTAAAAAAATGAGCGAAGAAAGTTTGCGTTAGTAATACTGACAAGCCAATAACCAGTAAAGTAGAGCCAAGAAATAATAAGATTTTTTTAATTTTAATCTCAATAAGACCGAGTAAATAGGCTGTTGAAGATAAGGTAAAAGAGATCAGAAAAATTGCAGAAGCGAGTGTAGAAAAACGCTTGGTTAAAACATCACCCGAGAGATAAAGCTGATACATATCGCTAGGTAGATGCAGATAATTAAGCAAAAAAGGAATGCTGATATGTACGCTGGCAAAAAAACTAAATAAACCGTTAAACGCCAGTAAAGCTTGTTGTCCTGTATCCAATTCAGTGTTAGTGAACCAAGCAGAAAATAAGATAAAGATAAACGCTAATAACTTACCTACAGCCGGAAAGTTAAAGGCAATTGGAATAATGATTTCATTGTACTTATCACTGTCTTCCGTGCGCAGCTTATGTTTTTCAAAAATGTCATTACAGGCTTCTGACATGACGGGGATAAGAATAAATAAATTACCTGAGGCGAACGCAGTGATTAAAATACTACGACAACCTTGAATGATGTCGGCATATTTAAAGGGGGTAATGGCACTTATGAAAAATGGAATAACCCAAAAAGATAAAATTAAAGCCGTGACGATAGAAACAGTGAAATAAATTTGTAATTTTTCAAAATCATCTGCGGCGATTGTACCTGCTGCAGATGCAGAAATAGCAAAAACTCCAATCGGTAAGAAGCGAACAATGCCTTTGGTTATTTTACTGAACGCTTTGAGTAATACCGTTGCTGGATTAAGAAATTGTTGTTTTTCTTTAATAGTAACTAATGAGATTCCTAGTAATAAGCTAAACACCACAATCGCTGGAACGGTATTTTCAGAGAGCGATTTGAAGGGATTAGAGGGAATATATAAGTCGAAATAGTTTACGGGAGGTATTTTTGCTATCTGAGACGTGCTAAAAAAATCTTTACTTTCCCATAAGGGAAAAGCATATGCCATTGCAAAAATAGTAAAAATTGTTAGCGCCCATAAAGAAAGCAGCATAATAATGAATTTCTTAGCAATCTCTCTGGATTGCTCATAACTTAAAGAACCTACACCGATAACCAGTGATAAAACAATATAAGGGATAATGGCGACTTGAAGTAGCTTAATAAAAGCCATGCCGACTACATTAAGCCAAGCGACTTTTTCACCAAACAATAGCCCAGTAAAAATCCCTACACTGAGTGCTAATAAAACTTGACTAGAAAATGAGAGTTTAAAGTTTTTAAGCATTTAAGTGGGTAATCCTTTGTTAATCTTACGTAAGGAGCGAGGGTGTTATTGAATTCTCGGTAACTTCTCATTAT
>CBDVDU010000187.1:0-5258 GCA_965372825.1 uncultured Gammaproteobacteria bacterium
GTTCGCGCACCAGCGATTAGGGACGGTTATTTGGCCTTATGTCTGGCAACTTTCTGGTGGCATTGTGTTTGGTGTTATCGCGGGTGCTTATGCGGCGGATTATCTTCTGTCGGTAAACTTGCGTTTTATCTTTGCCTTGTATATGTTATATGTGGCAGTACAGATGGCAATGCAATTAAGGCCAAAAGTAGCTGTGCAAAAAAAAAGTTTGGCTAGACCGATTTTAAATATGGCAGGGTTGGCGATAGGTTTTATTTCTGCTGTCTTGGGTATAGGGGGAGGGACCCTAACGGTTCCTTTGCTAGCTAAGTATCAAGTCCCTATGCGTAATGCTGTGGCTGTTTCTAGTGCTTGCGGTTTGCCGATTGCGCTTGCTGGCAGTATCAGTTATGCGTTGTTGGGTTGGCAAAAGGTCGGCTTGCCTGAGGGGAGTTTTGGCTATGTTTATTTGCCTGCATTTTTAGGGGTGGTGCTGAGTAGTATGTTGATCGCTCCTCTTGGCGCTAAATGGGCCAATAGCTTGCCAACCCAGAAGCTAAAGCAGTATTTTTCTATCTTGTTGTTTATCGTGGCCGGAAAATTATTATGGCCTTTTATTAATTGATTGGGAGAACGTCATGGCAGAATTTAAAAAATATCGATGTTTAGAGTGTGAGCATATTTATGATGAAGCGAAGGGCGACCCAGATAGTGGCCTTGCTCCAGGTACATTATGGGCTGATATTCCAGATGATTGGGTCTGTCCTATTTGCGGTGCGCCGAAAAGTTTTTATGAGTTGATTGTGTAGCTTTGGTAAGTCGGTATTGGCCATGTTAATAAACAGCTATTAACAAGTTGATTACTTATAGTATAATCATCGGTTAATTTTTATTTCTTGAACGGAAAATATCATGCAAATTATCCAGGAAGCCTTAACTTTTGATGATGTGCTATTAGTGCCGGCTCACTCAACTGTGATGCCGCGTGAAGTGTCAATGGCTACAAAGCTGACACGTAATATTTCATTGAACATTCCGCTAGTTTCAGCGGCAATGGATACTGTTACCGAGTCAAGATTGGCTATCGCGATAGCTCAAGAAGGCGGTATCGGTATTATTCATAAGAATATGACCGTAGAGCAACAAGCGCATGAAGTGCGTCGCGTTAAAAAATATGAGAGTGGCGTTATCAGAGAGCCTATTACAGTCGCTTCGACAGCAACTGTGCGTGACGTTATGGCATTGACTAAGCAAAAGAATATTTCCGGAGTGCCTGTCATTGATGGCAATGAGCTGGTTGGTATCGTTACCAGTCGTGATTTGCGTTTTGAAACGCGACTTGACGAATCGATTGCCAATGTTATGACACCGAAAGCACGCTTAGTGACAGTAAAAGAAGACTTTACTAAGCAAGAAGCTTTAACTTTGCTGCATGAACACCGAATCGAAAAAGTGCTCATTGTGAATGATGAATTTCATTTGCGCGGCATGGTTACGGTTAAAGACATCCAAAAAGCAAAAGATTACCCCCATGCTTGTAAAGATCAGCTAGAGCGTTTGCGTGTAGGCGCAGCAGTAGGTACAGGGGAAGGCACAGAAGAGCGTATTGCGGCATTAGTTGCGGCAGGTGTTGATGTGATTGTGGTTGATACTGCACACGGGCATTCGCAAGGTGTATTAGATCGTGTGCGCTGGGCTAAGCAAAACTATCCAGAGCTACAAGTAATTGGTGGCAATATTGCTACCGCTGCTGCGGCTCTTGCTTTAGTAGAGGCCGGTGCTGATGGCGTTAAAGTAGGTATTGGTCCGGGATCTATTTGTACTACCCGTATTGTTGCTGGCGTCGGCGTGCCACAAATTTCTGCGGTCGATAATGTTGCTCAAGCGTTAAAGGGGACAGGTGTTCCTTTGATTGCTGATGGTGGTATTCGTTATTCAGGCGATATGGCGAAAGCCTTAGCTGCTGGCGCGCATTCTGTGATGCTGGGTGGTCTTTTTGCTGGGACAGAAGAAGCGCCGGGTGAAATTGAACTATTTCAAGGCCGCTCTTATAAATCTTACCGCGGCATGGGCTCAATTGGTGCGATGGCACAGAAACAAGGCTCAAGTGACCGCTATTTTCAAGAAGATGCCGATTCTTCGGATAAATTAGTGCCCGAAGGTATTGAAGGTCGCGTTCCGTATAAAGGCACTTTGTTAGCTATTATTCATCAATCTATTGGTGGTATTCGTGCCAGCATGGGCTATACCGGCTGTGCAACAATTGAAATTATGCATGACAAAGCAGAATTTGTCCGTGTGACTAGCGCAGGAATGCGTGAAAGCCATGTACATGATGTCACCATTACTAAAGAAGCACCGAATTATCGGACTTAGTTTTAATAAAGCATTATTGTTACAACATATTTGTAGAGCGGACTTTAGTCCGCTTTTTTAGCAATGGCGGACTGAAGACCGCCCTACGAGTTATAAGCTGCCCCATCTTAAGTTCGTAGCCTTAAACATTAAAGAGATTTACCGTGAATCAACATTCAACTACAGATATTCATGCCCACAAAATCCTTATTTTAGATTTTGGCTCGCAGTATACACAGCTTATTGCACGACGTATTCGTGAAGTTGGCGTTTATTGTGAAATTTACGCCTGTGATTGTTCCGATGATGAGGTACGTAATTTTGGCGCTAAAGGTATTATTTTATCGGGTGGCCCTGAGTCAGTGACATTAGGTAATACCCCGAGAGCCCCACAAGCTGTGTTTGAAGTTGGCGTACCTGTACTAGGTATTTGTTATGGTATGCAAACCATGACTGAGCAACTCAATGGTAAAGTGGAATCGTCAGATCATCGTGAATTTGGTTATGCGCAAGTCCGTGCGCGCGGGCATTCTAAATTATTAAAAGACATAGAAGATGCTGTCACAGCCGAAGGTTTTGGCTTATTAGATGTGTGGATGAGTCATGGGGATCGCGTAGTTGAATTACCAGAAGGCTTTAAGCTGATTGCAAGTTCTGATGGCGCACCGATTGCAGGGATAGCCAATGAAGAAAAAGATTTTTATGGAGTACAATTTCACCCCGAAGTGACCCACACAAAACAAGGTGGGCGTATATTAAGCCGTTTTGTCTTGGATATTTGTGACTGTGATGCCTTATGGGATTCAGCCCATATTATTGATGAAAACATTCAAATCATTAAAGAAAAAGTCGGTACTGATCAGGTTATTTTAGGCTTATCAGGTGGCGTTGATTCCTCTGTTGTAGCGGCTTTATTGCATAAAGCTATTGGTGAACAATTAACTTGTGTGTTTGTCGATACGGGTTTATTGCGTTTAGATGAAGGCGATCAAGTGATGGCTATGTTTGCTGAAAACATGGGCGTCAATGTAATTCGTGTTAATGCGGAACAGCGTTATTTAGAGGCTTTAGCAGGTAAAAGCGACCCTGAGCAAAAACGAAAGATTATCGGTAACTTATTTATTGAAATTTTCGATGAAGAAGCAGCTAAATTAACCGATGCAAAATGGCTAGCACAAGGTACGATTTATCCTGATGTGATAGAGTCTGCTGGCGCGGCAAACGGTAAAGCGCACTTGATTAAATCGCATCATAATGTCGGTGGCTTGCCTGAGAATATGAAGCTGAAATTACTTGAGCCATTACGTGAATTGTTTAAAGATGAAGTGCGTAAACTAGGTTTGGAATTAGGTTTGCCCGCCAATATGATTCAGCGCCATCCATTTCCAGGGCCGGGTTTAGGCGTGCGTATTTTGGGTGAAGTGAAAAAAGAATACGCGGATTTATTGCGCAAAGCCGATGCTATTTTCATTGAAGAATTATACAGACATGATTTGTATCATACCGTTAGCCAAGCCTTTGCCGTGTTCTTACCGGTTAAATCGGTGGGTGTGATGGGTGATGGTCGACGTTATGATTATGTGGTTGCGATTCGCGCGGTAGAAACGGTTGATTTTATGACCGCACGCTGGGCGCATTTACCGTATGAATTTTTAGGCTTAATTTCCAACCGGATCATCAATGAAGTCGACGGTATCTCCCGTGTGACTTACGATATTTCAGGTAAGCCACCGGCAACGATTGAATGGGAATAACAGCAGAAGACGAAGCGTGGATGCGTCATGCTATTAGGCTGGCGCAGCGTGCTGAAGAGCAGGGTGAAGTGCCTGTTGGTGCGGTCGTGGTGTTGGATGGGCAATGTATTGCCGAAGGTTGGAATGTGCCGATTACCACGCATGATCCATCAGCACATGCGGAAATGGTCGCGCTACGGTTAGCAGGCAAGGCTTTAGAAAACTATCGTTTAATCAATAGCACCTTATATGTGACGTTAGAGCCTTGTGTTATGTGTATGGGCGCAATTGCGCACGCACGAGTTAAGCGTGTGGTGTTTGGCGCGCTAGATGAAAAACGCGGCGCGATCTGTAGTGCTTTAGAGTTAGCTAACGCCGACTTTTTAAATCATCAGATTGATTGGCAAGGCGAAGTGCTAGCAGAAACTTGTGCTGATTTATTGCGCGATTTTTTTAGAGCAAAGCGGAGAAAGGCTAAAGTGTAATGGCTCGATTGTTGGCATCCTTCATTCCTCAGTTTACACTTTTCTCGCTTCTAAACTCTGTTTAGGAGCGCATGGCTAGAAGCTCTGCTTCAAAATTCATTGAGTTGCTAATGGCACAGCGGAGCTGTTAAAGCATGTATTCCCAAGTAGAACTTGGAAACAAGGTGTAAACTACATTTGGCACTATATGAGCGATGTCCGATTTTTCTAACTAAAATGTAAGAAATATTCAAAAGGAGCACTTAAATGCAAGAAAATAGCAAAGCTAATGTTTTCATACTCGGTTTTTTTATATTTTTAGGTTTATCTTCATTGGGCTATTTATTAGCTAATGCGGCGGTTAAAGTTAAAGAATATGAGCGATCAGTAACAGCAAAAGGCTTATCCGAACGTGAATATACTGCAGATATTATTATTTGGCCGATTCAATTTACTGCAGCCAATAATGATTTAAGTCAGCTTTATAAGTTAGTTGATGCAAGCAGTCTAAAAATTAAGAGATTTTTGCTGAAAAAAGGTATTAAAGAAAAGGAAATCTCCTTTTCTTCTCCCGTCATTACCGATAAATCGGCCCAGCAATATGGTAATGCTAAAGCGGAATTCCGCTACGCTGCCATGCAAACAGTTACCGTTTATTCGGAAGATATTAAACGCGTACGTGAGATGATGAATTCTTTATCTGAGCTAGGTAGAAGCGGCATTGCTT
>CBDVDU010000188.1:0-5253 GCA_965372825.1 uncultured Gammaproteobacteria bacterium
AAGGATATGGGCATATTTTTATGATCGATAGTAAGCGTTAATTCTCCCCACCTAGACAAACTCCCCTTTTTTTCTTACTGTTCAACAAAAGCACGTTCAATGACATAATCACCGCGATCGCCTATGCGAGGCGATACAATAAAGCCTCTGGAGTTAAGCAAGTTTTCCGTATCTTTCAGCATTTGGGGGCTACCACAGATCATAACTCGATCATCTATAGGGTTGAGTGTAGGTAAATTGATATCCTCAAATAACTTACCGGAGTTAATAAGGTCGGTAAGGCGACCTTGATTGTGGAATGGCTCGCGGGTTACCGTGGGGTAGTAAATTAGCTTTTGGCGCACCTCTTCACCAAAAAATTCATTATTCGGTAGCTCGCTTTCAATAAAGTCAGCGTAAGCCAAGTCGCTGATATAACGCGCACCGTGAATCAACACCACTTTTTCAAATCTATCGTAAACTTCGATGTCTTGAATCAAACTCATAAACGGCGCTAAACCAGTGCCGGTACAGAGTAAGTATAGGTTTTTCGCTGGCTTTAAATCATCACTCACCAACGTGCCTGTTGGTTTACGGCTGACTAATACCTCATCGCCTACTTTTAAGTGCTGCAGACGTGAGGTCAACGGGCCATTGGGCACTTTAATACTGAAAAACTCCAGGTATTCCTGGTAGTTAGGACTGGCAATGCTGTAAGCTCTTGTTAGTGGTCGGCCATCGACTTGTAGTCCTATCATCACGAACTGTCCATTTTCAAAACGTAAGCCAGCGGCTCGCGTGGTTTTAAAGCTGAATAGGCTGTCGTTCCAGTGATGTATGCTAAGTACGGTTTCGGTAGAATATTTGCTCATATGTGTGATCTATTCATTATTTAATTGCCGCTGTGATAGCGGGAATAGTGTCAAACAGATCGGCAACTAAGCCGTAGTCTGCGATTTGAAAAATTGGGGCATCAGGATCTTGATTAATTGCCACCACAATGCGGCTATCTTTCATGCCATAGGTATGTTGTACTGCACCAGAAATACCAACCGCAATATAAAGCTCAGGCGCTACCACCACGCCTGTTTGCCCGACTTGCAGTTCATTAGCAGCATAGCCTGCATCGACCGCGGCACGGGTTGCCCCTAAAGCACCGCCAAGTTTTGCGGCCAAAGGAGAGAGTACTTGTTCAAAGTTCTCAGCGCTGCCTAGAGATCTGCCACCTGATACAACTACTTTGGCTGAGCTTAAAGCGGGGCGATCTGATTGAGTGTGCTTTGCATAGAGCCAGCGCGTTTGTGTAAAAGGCGCTGGCACATCAATGGAGCTGATTTCAGCACTGCCACCCTGACTGACTGCGGCAACAAAATGGCTGCTATGAACCGTCAATACCTGCATTGCATCTTGGCTTTGAATATGGGTCAGTATGTTGCCAGCATAAATCGAGCGTACATAACAATTTTCAGCTTGGATTTCCAACACATCTGAAATCATCGCAACATCCAGTAGAGCTGCTGCACGCGGTAAAGTATTGCGACTAAATGAGTTATGTGCGGCCAAAATCACCCTATATTCAGAACTGATGCTGACCAATAGAGTGGCAATATCTTCGGCCAGTGGATTTTCTAAATGCGCTGCCTCGGCTTTAATCACCTTCGCGACACCGCTAACTGTGGCTAGACTGGATGCAATCGTGTCCAGAGCACTACCGACAAGCAATACATGCACCGGCGCTTGCCAAAACTGTGCGGCAGTAATCGCTTGCAGGCTGGCTGGGTTTAATTGCTGGCCATCGTGTTCGGCTAATACAAGTATCTTCATAGTGTAACTCCTTCATGATCGAGCAATTTGTGTAACAACTCATCTACGCTGGAAACCATCATGCCTGCTTTTCTCGGAGCAGGTTCGGCAACCTTAAGTAACTTAAGGCGTGACTCAATGTCTACACCTAAGTCAGCAACCGGAATCGTGGTGATCTTTTTTTTGCGAGCCATCATTAAGTTTGGCAACTTGACAAATCGCGGATCATTGAGGCGTAAATCAGCTGTGACCAAGGCAGGTAAACTCAATGCGAGGGTTTCAGTACCGCCGTCGACTTCACGCGTCACTAGCAACTCGTTATTTTCGAGTTGCAAGCTAGAGGCAAAAGTAGCTTGTGGATAGTTTAATAGCGCCGCTAACATTTGCCCTGCCTGCCCCGCATCATCATCAATCGCTTGTTTACCAAGTAGTATTAAATCTGGTTGTTCTTGTACGATGACCGCTTTTAATAGCTTGGCCACCGCTAACGGTTGTAGCTTGCTGTTGGTTTCTACCAAAATGGCACGGTCTACGCCCATGGCTAAAGCATGGCGCAAAACATCTTGATTGGCACTACTGCCTAGTGATACCGCAATAATTTCACTCGCTTTAGCTTGTTCCTTAAGTTGTAAGGCAGCTTCGATGGCATTTTCATCAAAGGGATTAATGCCCATCTTGACACCATCAGTCGCTACATCCGTTCCGTCAGCATTAATGCGAATTTTTACGTTGTAGTCGACCACGCGTTTGACCGCGACTAGTATTTTCATGACAGTTTCCTTTTTGCAATTTCTGTACGTTGTATAGTAAAGTATGCCAATATATTTGTTAAATGAATTATAACGATAATATATATCTATAAAACAGATAATAGAAACTATTAACTATGAAATATAGCCTAAGACAATTAGAGGTTTTCGTTACCATTAGCCGCGCGCAAAGCGTATCACGCGCAGCTGAAGAACTGTCTTTATCGCAGTCTGCTACCAGCTCGGCACTGGGTGAGTTTGAACGTCAGTTTAATTTGCAACTATTTGATCGCATAGGCAAAACTTTGCGTATAAACGAAATCGGTCAACAACTATTACCGCGGGCGGTCGAATTGTTAGATCGCGCGCATGAGATTGAGGTTTTATTGCAAGGTAATGCCTGTTACGGCCATATAAAAATAGGGGCGACTTTAACGATAGGCAATTATTTAGCGAACATACTCGTTACTCAGTTTTTACAACAACATACTGAGAGCCGCATCCAACTACAAGTGCATAACACCCGTACTATCGTACGACAAATTGCTAACCATGAGTTGGACCTTGGGTTGATTGAAGGTGACTGCCATCATGCCGACATAGAAGTGCAGTCATGGATCGCTGATGAGTTAGTCGTCTTTGCAGCACCGGATCATCCTTGTACTAAATTGAAACAAATGAGTATGGAGCAGTTATTGCAACAGTCGTGGATATTACGCGAAAAAGGCTCGGGTACCCGAGAGACTTTTGATCACGCTTTTCATAATTACCATTCGCGTCTGAATATAAGGCTTGAACTAGAACATACTGAGGCCATTAAACGTGCAGTGGAATCAGGCTTGGGTATAAGCTGTATTTCGCGCTTAGCATTGAAAGACGCTTTTCAGCGTGGTAGTTTGGTGCCGCTAGCAACACCACAACTGGATTTGAGTCGTTTTTTTTATATACTTTGGCATAAGCAGAAATACCAAACCACAGGCATGCGCGAATTTATTAGTCTATGTCAAAATATCTGTGCCGGTGTAACGCGCAGTGATTTTATTAACCTGCCAGAATTTTTTAAAGGACAAACATGAGATGAAACGTGACGTAATGCATTACGATATTTTGATTGTCGGAGCCGGTCCTGCAGGGCTGTCTGCGGCTATACGAGTAAAACAATTGGCGCTAGAAATCGGCAAGGAAGTCAACGTCTGTGTATTAGAGAAAGGTGCGGAAGTCGGTGCGCATATTCTCTCTGGTGCGGTGTTTGATCCGATTGCGCTGCAAGAACTCATTCCTGATTGGCAATCTTTAGGTGCACCACTGAATACCAAAGTGAGTCAAGATCAACTTACTTTACTGAGTAAAAACCAGGCTTGGGTGATTCCCTACTGGTTATTACCGCCATTGATGAGTAATGCGGATAATTACATCATTAGCTTAGGCGCACTCTGCCAATGGTTGGCGGAACAGGCAGAAGCATTAGGTGTGGAAATTTACGCTGGATTTGCCGCGCAACAAGGCTTGTATAATGAGAAACAACAATTGGTTGGTGTGATTACCGGCGATATGGGACGTGATGCCAAAGGAGACCCAGGTCCGCAATTCACTGCCGGTATTGAAATTAGAGCTGAATATACACTGATTGCTGAAGGTGCTCGCGGCTCGCTGACTCGCGAATTAGAGCAATATTTTGATTTGAGGAAAACGTCATCCGCTCAAAAATATGGACTGGGCTTTAAAGAAATCTGGCATATTCCTGCCCAGCAACATCAACCAGGCTTAGTGCAGCATAGTTTGGGTTGGCCGCTTAGCTCAGATACTGGCGGTGGTTCCTTTGTCTATCACTATGGTGAGCAACTTGTGGCTGTAGGGTTTGTGGTGCATTTAGATTATGCCAACCCTCACCTGTCACCATTTGATGAATTTCAGCGCTTTAAAACCCATGACACCATGCAGGCTTTGCTGAAGGGAGGTAATCGTCTAAGCTACGGCGCACGAGCAATTAATGAGGGTGGTATACAAGCTTGGCCGGAGTTGATTTTTCCTGGCGGAGCTTTTATTGGTTGTAGTGCGGGCATGGTTAATGTGCCACGCATCAAAGGCAGCCACAACGCCATGAAGTCCGGTATGTTGGCTGCAGAGGCCGCGTTTTTTGCGTTGGGTCAGCATTCCGAACAAAGACTATTGCATGACTATCCACGTGCATTACGTACATCATGGCTGTGGTATGATTTAGACACGGTACGCAATATCAAGCCCATGCTGTCTAAGTTTGGAACCTGGGGCGGCTCATTACTGGGTGGCATAGAGATGTGGTTAGCCGTCTTTAAGATTCGCCTGCCATGGACTTTGCAGCATCAGTTGGCCGATCATGCATGCACACGGATGGCTAAGGATATGCCACGAATTGATTACCCCAAGCCTGATGGTGTCTACAGTTTTGATAAATTGAATTCAATTAGCCTAAGTAATATTGCCCATGAAGCGAATCAACCGTGTCATTTGCAGTTATTAGATCCTACCCTGCCAATACAGGTTAATTTGGCATTATATGCTGCACCGGAACAGCGCTATTGTCCAGCCGGTGTTTTTGAAATTATCCAGGTGGAGGGAACGCCTGCACTGCAAATCAATGCGCAAAATTGCATACATTGCAAAACTTGCGATATCAAAGATATGAAGCAGAATATTGTATGGGTGCCAGCTGAAGGTGGCAGTGGACCATCTTATACCTGCA
>CBDVDU010000189.1:0-5246 GCA_965372825.1 uncultured Gammaproteobacteria bacterium
CTATGCTGGAAAATATACGCTTGATGAGTTAGAGGCTGATTATACGCTGGATAGGATTGATCAGTTGATTGGACTGTTGACAGTATAAGCTCTGCAATAAGCGATTTTAGTAGCATGAATGTCGTGCTATTATGTGCTTATGATTGTTGCATTCAAAAATCAAGCTCATAATAGTAACTATTTGGGGCACAGGTCTTTAGCCTGCATGTTATAAGCAGCCTAAAGTTCTGCGCCCCAAGTTATCAGGTTTATTTCATGCTCATTTCTATATGTATTAATGACCAGTATAGGGTTTGTTTTACTTGGAGCACTGGAGCTCCTGATGAAGTAGAAATTATCGATTATCACTGAGGATATTCATTATGGTACGAATACCAACAAACCGAGCACCAACGCACCCAGGCGAAATGCTATTAGAGGAATTTCTTGAGCCTATGGGGATTTCTCAGCGAGAATTGGCAAATGCCATTCATGTTCCTTATCAGCGCGTGAATGAAATTATTAATAAAAAAAGAGGTATAACGCCTAGTACCGCATTACGTTTGGCTAAATTTTTTAGTGTTACTGAAGATTTTTGGCTTAGCTTACAATTAAGATGGGATTTATATCGCGCAAAAGAACGGGAGCTAAATGAGTTGCAGTTAATAAAACCGTTTCAAAGTAAACAATATAGCCCAAGTATACCGGCATCATAACACTCAGTTAATTTAATGAAGCGTGACTCAATTGCTTGTAACCGTATAAGCCGCCGTGTCACTACAATAAAAAATATCTCATGACACCAGAACAATTCAAGCAATATGCCGAACAAGGCTACAATCGTATTCCTATTACGCGTGAAGTATTAGCCGATTTAGATACCCCATTGAGTGCGTATCTTAAATTAGCTGATGGCGCTTATTCCTATTTATTTGAATCAGTGCATGGCGGTGAACAATGGGGTCGTTATTCTATTATTGGTCTGCCTTGCCAAGAGTTGGTCAAGATTTTCGGTAATGACATTCGTATCGAAAATGCGGGACAAGTGACTGAAACATTGCAGCATGATAATCCACTTGTTTGGATTGAAGAGTTTAAACAACGATTTAACGTGCCTGATATTGACGGATTACCACGATTTAATGGCGGTTTGGTTGGCTATTTTGGTTATGAAACTATCGGCTATATCGAACCGCGTTTAAAGGCAACGGGCAAAGATGACCCTATCGGCAGCCCTGATATTTTATTGATGGTTTCCGAAGAAATGCTAGTGTTCGATAATTTGTCAGGCAAGATGTTGCTCTTAACACATGCGAATCCAGAGCAAGCAGGTGCTTACGAAAAGGCACAGGCTCGCTTAGATGAGTTAGTTGTTAAATTGCGCGAGTTAAAAGCGAAAACCAATAGTGCGCATATTGCTAGACACGTCGATGAAGCGGATTTTGTTTCAGGCTTTACTCAGCAAGGTTTTGAAGAGGCTGTTTTAAAAGCCAAAGAATATATTGTCGCTGGCGATATTATGCAGGTAGTTTTGTCACAGCGTTTATCTATCCCCTTCTCTGCGGAGCCTTTAGATTTATACCGTGCTTTACGCTGTTTAAACCCATCGCCTTATATGTATTATCTGAACTTAGAAGATTTTCATATCGTCGGCTCATCACCAGAAATTTTAGTGCGCTTAGAAGATAACACGGTCACGGTACGACCCATTGCAGGCACTCGACCCCGTGGAAAAACACCCGCAGAAGATGATGCTTTAGAAAAAGAATTATTAGCTGATCCAAAAGAATTAGCCGAACATTTAATGTTAATTGATTTAGGTCGTAATGATGCCGGGCGTGTGTCGCAAATTGGTACGGTTGAATTAACTGATAAAATGATTGTCGAGCGTTATTCGCATGTTATGCATATCGTTTCTAACGTTATTGGTAAATTGCAATCAGGTAATGATGCTTTCGATGTTTTAAAAGCTACTTTTCCAGCGGGTACTGTCAGTGGTGCGCCAAAAATTCGCGCCATGGAAATAATTGATGAATTAGAACCGGTTAAACGGGGTATTTATTCAGGCGCAGTGGGTTATATTTCCTGGTCAGGTAATTTAGATACAGCGATTGCCATTAGAACGGCCGTGATTAAAGATAAAACTTTACATATACAAGCAGGTGCAGGCATCGTTTATGATTCTGTACCGAGAAATGAGTGGGATGAAACCATGAATAAAGGGCGAGCAATTTTCCGTGCGGTAACAATGGCCGAAGCAGGCTTGGACGGAGGTCGTTCATGAGTTCATGTAAAGTAGTAATGGTCGATAACTACGACTCCTTTACTTATAACCTAGTGCAATATTTTGGCGAGTTAGGCGCGGACGTTACCGTACTGCGGAATGATGAAGTGACGGTTGAGGGTATTAAGGCTTTAAATCCCGATAAAATTGTTATTTCTCCTGGTCCTTGTACGCCAAAAGAAGCCGGGATTTCGGTAGAAACGATACTTACTTTTGCCGGTAGCAAACCGATTTTAGGCGTGTGTTTAGGACATCAAAGTATCGGTTATGCTTTTGGTGGAAATATTGTGCATGCGAAAAGTATTATGCATGGCAAAGTGTCCGATGTTTACCATAATGACGTGGGTGTCTTTAAGGGCTTAAATAATCCTTTTGTTGCAACCCGCTATCATTCTCTTGTTATTGATCAAAAAACTTTGCCTGACTGTTTAGAAGTGACCGCATGGACACAAGATGAGCAAGGTAATGTTGATGAAATCATGGGCGTACGACATAAGACTTTAGATATTGAAGGCGTGCAATTTCACCCTGAGTCAATTTTGACTGAGCATGGCCATGATATGTTGCGTAATTTTTTAGAGCGTTAATTCTACTATTCTTTGATTATGCGTTATGAACCCATAAGAAAAACATGAAGTTTCTTTTTTGGAATATCAATAAAAAACCTTTAATTAATGAAATAACTGAATTGATTATTGAATCTAAGTGTCATATCGCTGCTTTTGCAGAGATGGATGATAATAGCATTCAACAAATTATAGAGAAGTTAAACGAAGACAGTCATATTCAAGACTGTTGTTTCTATGAAACACTGGGATGCGATAGGTTAAAGATTATTGTTATCGGGAGCAACCAGCATCTCTTCCTACTAAAGCAAAATTCATATTACTCATTAATAAAAATAACGGGGAAATATACAAATGCTATTATTGGTTTTGTGCATTTTCCCTCAAAATTGCACTGTTCAACTGAAAGACTTACCCATCTTTTGCACAAGTTTAGAGAGGATATTGTAGTAGAAGAGAGCTTACATTCAATTCAGCATAGCGTATTGATGGGTGACTTTAATATCAGCCCTTTTGAATCCCCTATGATTTCTTTTTATGGAATGGGGGCATCAAATGGCATAGAGTGCAGTCAGCGTTCACCTAGCATATATCAAGAAAGCAATAAATTATTTTATAATCCTATGTGGATATTATATGCGCGATATAACAAAAGACCTGGCAGCTATCACTATCTTAAGACGGATATAAATGTTTTAACATGGCATTTTTTAGATCAAGTCATTATTAGACCTTCATTAATAGAATCTTTTAATTTTGACTCTCTTGCATTAGTGACGGGCACCCAAAATTTTGACTACACGAATAGCAATAATAAACCTAAAATCTCAGATCATTTACCACTTATCTGTGAAATTGAATTTTAAGGCGAAGCATTATGAATATATTTGAAGAAAGTTTCGAAGCAATAACAGCACGAGTACCAGAAAAAATATTTACTGATATTACTAAAGATTTTTCGACAGCCGCACAAGGGCTAGCTGAATTAAATCTCATTGAAGTCACAGGTACAGAAAGATTATCTAGGTCTAATTTAAGCGACCAGATGTTTCGCTTTAAAGTCACTCTCTTTAGTCCGTATTTACAAGGTTACTCTTTTGATGTTTTAGAGTTTGGCTATAATATTTCACTTTTTCCTGTTTTTATTGAAGTAGATAATCAAATTGCTACAGAACTGAAAATTCCAGAAGGCGTAAGTAGTGAATTTGATGGGTGCTTTATATTAAAATGTGACACAGAAGAAGAGTTTATAGAAAAACTACATGATATTTTTAATATTGATACTTTCAAAAAAACGGTTGGTGGTGTAATGAAAATTGCCAAAGAACGTCAACTTTAGTCACTCTTTCAATAAGTTATTTTTGATGAATATAAAACAAGCCTTACAAACTGTTTTAGATAAACAAGACCTAAGCCGTGAACAAATGCGCACTGTGATGCGCATTATTATGAGTGGCGAGGCAACGAGTGCCCAAATTGCTGGATTTCTAATTGCTTTACGCTGTAAAGGTGAAACGGTTGAAGAAATCACCGCTGCTGCTGAAGTCATGCGTGAATTAGCCACTAAGGTGAATATACAAGGCGAGCATATTATTGATACTTGCGGCACTGGTGGTGATGGTGCAAATACCTTTAATATTTCGACTACTTGCGCCTTTGTCGTTGCTGCTGCGGGTGGAACAGTCGCTAAGCATGGTAATCGCTCGGTATCTAGCCGTTCGGGCAGTGCTGATGTCTTAGAGGCGGCTGGCGTTAATTTGAATTTATCGGCTGAACAAGTGGCGCAATGTGTTAATTCCATCGGCGTTGGCTTTTTATTTGCCCAAAAACATCATGGCGCAATGAAGCATGTTGCTGGCCCGCGGAAAGAAATGGGCGTGCGCACCTTGTTTAATTTGCTCGGTCCTTTGGCGAATCCTGCAGGAACACCTAATCAAGTTTTAGGTGTTTTTGCACAGCAATGGGTAGAGCCTTTAGCACAAGTTTTACAAGCTTTAGGCAGTCATCATGTATTGGTGGTTAATGCTGAAGATGGTTTAGATGAAATCAGCATCGCCAGCCCAACATCGGTGGCTGAATTAAAAGATGGTCAGATTACTACGTATTCAATAACCCCTGAACAATTTGGTTTACAACGCGCTGATTTAGCTGAGTTAGCAGTCAATGATGAACAAGATAGCTTGCTGATGTTGAAATCCGTATTGGATAATAAACCAGGCTCAGCTTTAGATATTGTGGCTTTAAATTCGGGTGCTGCCATTTATGCGGCTGGGTTAGTGGATTCATTAGCTGCTGGCGTAAGCAAAGCTCAAGAGGTCATTGCTTCAGGCGCGGCTAGAGAAAAACTGAATGCATTGGTAAATTTTAAGTAGGGCGCGGCTTTAGCCCGCCTTTAGAGAAAAATTTTGGCGATAGCG
>CBDVDU010000190.1:0-5201 GCA_965372825.1 uncultured Gammaproteobacteria bacterium
TCTCCAATTAAGATCGATTATTCGTTAATCATTTTTTGACTTATGCTCGTGCTTATTGATTGAAAATCATAGCCTGATTTAGTTTTCATTAAGCCTTTATTGAGCATCATTGTCCCCATAACAACCAGAATGATGCCTGATGCTTGCAGAAAACGATGGGTCATTTTTTCAGAAAGCTTATGCGCCACCATACCAAAGCTCAATAATGCAGGTAAAGTTCCCAAACCAAATAAAGCTAGAAATTTAGCCCCTTCAATAGGATCCGCATTACCAGCTGCCATAATATACATCGCTTGTAACGGGCCGCAACCTAAAAGAAATCCGGA
Source organism: uncultured Gammaproteobacteria bacterium (assembly GCA_965372825.1). GTDB lineage: Bacteria > Pseudomonadota > Gammaproteobacteria > Methylococcales > Methylomonadaceae > Methyloprofundus. Next base: position 327 of record CBDVDU010000190.1, read on the forward strand.
AAAAAAGCCAATAAAAAAAGGGCTACGTGCATTACGTCTTTTTTTCATCGCGTAACGCATCATCGCTTCTGGCTGTTTAAATCGTACCCGTCTTAACGCCGCAAACACATTCAACATATTCAGACCGAATAAAATTAAAAATGTGCCCGCAAGTAAAATACTCATACCGCTAATAAACGGGGTAATACTAATAATTGAACCAAGAAACCCAAAAATAGCGCCAAACATTGCATAAGATAAGGTCTTGCCTATCCCGTATAGGGCGTGCGATAAATAAGGTTTTTGCCCTTGTTCTGCATCTTTCACGGTATAACTAATAACAAAACTGCCACACATACCAATACAATGTAAGCCAGTAATTAAGCCAACCACAAAAATCATACCGTAGCTTAATTGTGAGCTGATCTCAGGCACACTAAATTGGTGCCATAGTTTTCGTGAGAAAACCATTAATAAAACGATAGCGATCAAAGCTAATAGGGATAAGCTGAGTTTTACCAAAAACGACCCTTTATCAACTGGGGCTAACTCAACTTGGTAACCTTTCCCTTCAATAACTTGATAAATATCATCAAGACTAACCCTGTTTTCATCATAGTCTACAGAGCATTTAGCTGCTGAATAATCAGCCTTAACTTCGATAACGCCAGCAACTTCCGTTAACGCTTCTTCAATAACGGATTCACAACCACCACAGCTCATCCCTTTAATATTAATCTGTGTGCTTTTTGACATTCTCGCTCCTTGTTTGGTATTTCATTATTGATCGCTTATCAAGGACAAACGATCAACAAAATATTATTGACTTATACTGTTGTTACTTCACTAAAAGGTCACGCATCATCCCCATATCTTCATGCTCTAAGTTATGGCAGTGATACATAAACAGGCCGGTAAAGTCATTAAATGGCTTTAAAATAGTTACTTTTTCACCAGGCATAACTAAGACGGTATCTTTCCAGCCCTTATCTAAAAATCCTGCAGAAATTGAAGTGTAGCCTTTACCTGATTTATTTCTAACTTCCCGTTTAACCACCTGAAATTGCTCACCATGTAAATGCATAGGATGCGGCATTCCCATCCCCATACCGCCCATACCACGATGAAAGCCATTATCAAATTCCATTAACTGCAAAGTATTAACAGGAATAATTTCATCCTCTCTAATATCATTCATTTTATAAGAACGGCCATTTAACAAGGCAGACATATGACGCATAGATAAAGTAATACGCCTTGGTGATTCAGGGTTAACAGCATCAGATAAGCGTAAAGGCGTTATTTTACTCAATCGCTTGGGTAAAACATCATGACTGGATACTTTTTTACTAACTCGCACTTTAAGCACAGTAAAATCTTTTCCAGCATGAGACTGTCCTCCTCCCATGCCACCCATCATACCGCCACGACCGCCGCCCATCATACCCATGCCGCCACCCATTCCACCCATACCACCAGAAGAAAACTCTAAGCTGCGCAAAGTCAACTCAGTGCCAACTTTCTTATTGCTAAAGTCAACCCAGATTTCTCGTCGTTCCGCTGGGGCTAGTGTTAAATAAGGAAGCGTTTCAGCATGCTCTAATAAACCACCATCTGTAGCAATAACTTTAATTGGCGTACCATCATCCCAAGCCAACTTATAAATGCGCGAGTTAGAGCCATTTAATAAGCGCATACGATAAGCACGCGTTGCAACGGGCAATTCAAACTCAGGCGTACCATTAACCAGAATTTGATCGCCTAAAAAACCATGCATCTTCATCATCATGCCGCCACCATACTTAAGCTGATTTTGCCTATCAAAAGTACGGTCTTGAATAACTAATGGCACATCAAACTCACCACTCGGCAGCTTAAGTGCCTGCTCTTCATCATCACTAACAATAAAAAATCCTGCTAGGCCAGAGTAAACATGCTTAGCCGTTAAACTATGTGTATGCGCATGATACCAATAGGTGCCTGCTCTATTGAGTATTTCAAACTCATAGACAAAGGTTTCACCATTATCAATAGCATACATAGGATTACCATCCATTTTGGAAGGTACATGTAAACCATGCCAATGCAATATCGTTGCCGAAGGTAGATCATTTTTTAAATAAATACGAACTTTCTGGCCTTTATGTAAACGGATAGTGGGCGCAAGATAGCTTTCTTCATCATTGCTAATAACACTTTTATCACCTTTTAATACTTTACCCGTTACTTTCCAGACTCGCGTTTCTGGGCCTTGAAAAATTGATACATCCTTAACCTCTCCTTGCAGACTAATCTCCACATCCGGATGAAAATCAGGTGATGCATGACTACCAACCTTCATCATTTTTGCATTAAGTAGGCCAGGAAATGTAGCTAAAGCAGCTGCACTAACACCTGCAAGTTTTAACATTTTACGACGCTGTAAATTAACTTCATTTTTCATAGTAAACTCCTAACCTAGCAATAAATATAAGTCTTTTATAATATACTTATCATTTTTTGTAAAGCCATTCCCTAGTTTTTATGGAATAACCTACTATTTTAGTATTAAATATTTCTCATTCTTTGCCGATAAGGTATTTAATATACATAATAAGGTTTGAAGCTATGATTGAAATCCCCTATATTTATATCCCCGTAATCAGCCCCATCACCAAACCAGCCAAAGTAAAACGCTATGCCAATATCACTGATGAAGAGCAGCAGCAGACTGAAGTGACTACCGAAAGACGTAAACGACCTACTCGGCGTACATCTAAGCGCATGAAACAGATAGTAAATCGTCGCGTATCTTCGGACAGGCGCAAGGCATCCTTTAGCGAAAAAGTATAATTTTTAATCACTTACATTCCAGAATAGTAACTTCTCATTATTAAAGGGTACAGGCTATTTTTTCAGATCGTCATTCTTGTGTGCTGTTAGCAGGAATCTATGTTTAGGAACGAGATTTCAATAAAACCCGAAACTTTAGGTTATGAAGCACTGCCAGTCCTTGAAGGACTAGCAGTGCTTACGGATACTATTGAATTTTGATTCCTTAACGTGGATTCCCGATAAAAGACTTCGGGAATGACGATATTTTTATATGTATTTGCCCGTGAATAATGAGAAGTTACCCAGAATAATCCAATAAATAAGTACATTACACAGTCAGATAAAATTATTTATCTGCTTGTCATAATTATTACGATATAGCATGCTAAAATCTCTAGTTAAGTCTGATGTAATCATACAAAGATTACGTTGAACACCCTATAAAAAACATAGCTTTTAGCCGTTCAAAGGTCTGACTGACAAAATAGCGTTAATTTATAGGCCAGCAATGGACTCTATTTTCAACTTAACCCACGTAAATTCAAATGACAGCACTACCTCTACACTTTGAGTTGCCCGAACATATGGCAGCGGAAAAATTTTTAAATAAGTTAAGTAAAAAGATTGATTTTCAAATCGCCTCAGAACAGTATGCAATCAAAACCTTTTACGATAGCTTTGACTGGCGCCTTTACAATGCAGATATACTTTGCGAGTTAAATCAATCTAAAACAGCATCACATATCAGCCTAATAGACAGAAACAGTGGTAAATGTCTTGCCTTAGAAAATCAACAAGACGTTCCTAGCTTTAGCAATCAATTTCAAGACGGTCGATTAAAAACACAGTTAGGCTCATTATTAGAGATGCGTGCCTTATTACCGCTTTGTCATTTGCCGCATCAGGTCTACCTAATAAATGTCTTAAATAAAGACCAAAAAACCATCGTCCGTATTAAGCTTGAAGAATATGAAGGTCTAGGTAGTCGCATTAGCTTACAGCCGCTAAAAGGTTATGAAAAAGCAGTAACTCGAGTCAGTCTACTACTAGAAAAATCTCTAGAATTAGCACCAACACAAAGCTCCATCTTGAATAGTGCACTTAAACTACAAGGGCGTAAAGCAAAAGACTATAGCTCTAAATTAGCGATAAAACTTGATCCAGAACTACGCTCCGACAAAGCCAGCAAAGTCATTTATCACGACTTACTCAAGGCAATAAAAACCAACGAAGCTGGTACCATTGCTGATACAGATACTGAATTTTTACATGATTACCGTGTTGCAGTCAGACGTACACGCGCCGGCTTAAGCCAAATAAAAAATGTATTTCCTGATCCAGTCGTCGCCAAACATGCTGGCTTTTTCGCTTGGCTTGGACAAATTACCGGTGCCACACGCGATTTAGATGTTTATCTGCTGAACTATAAACAGTATAAATCCGCATTACCTGAATCTTTACAAGATGATATAGCGCCTCTCTATGCCTTTCTTAAACAAAAGCAAAAACAAGCGCAAAGTGAATTAGCCACTCATCTTAAAAGTCCAAGCTACATAAAACAACTGATGGCATGGGAGCAGTACTTAAAAGAACCTTTACCTAAAAAAGGCTGTAGTAGTGCAGCAAATTTAACGATTAAGGAATTAGCTGACCAACGTATTTGGAAAGTGTATAAACGCCTGATTAAAGAAGCGGATGAGATTACCGAATTCTCTCCAGCTGAATCATTGCATGACCTAAGAAAAACCTGCAAAAAGCTACGTTATTTAATGGAGTTTTTCCAAAGCCTTTACCCGGCGGATGAAATCAAAGCGCTAATTAAGGCCTTAAAGGGATTTCAATCAGTATTAGGCGACTTTCAAGACTATGAAGTACAAGAAAACAGCTTAAAGAAGTTTAGCGCAGAAATGATGGCCAATAAAGTCGAATCTAATACCTTCTTAGCCATGGGTGTTTTAGTGCAATACTTAGACACCATGCGTAATGCAGCTCGTCATGATTTCACCAAGCAGTATGCACTTTTTAAGCAGGAGCAAAATAAAATTGCCTTTAAATCTTTATTCGCACCTCAAGCCGAGGTAA
>CBDVDU010000191.1:0-5201 GCA_965372825.1 uncultured Gammaproteobacteria bacterium
CTGAGGGAACGATATATCTTACTTCAAAATAAAGATCATAAAACCTTTATGCTCTTTAGCTAAACCTAAATTTCATTTAAACCGTTTATCTAGCCTCTCCCTTTTACTCATACATTTTCTCCTCTATGTCTCCTTACTCCATTATTTTAGATTCTCCCATTCTCCTTAGTTTACTTGCTGGAGTATTAGGCTTATTAGTCGGTAGTTTTCTCAATGTCGTGATTTATCGTCTACCTGTAATGATGCAACGTGGCTGGAAGCAGGAATGTCAGGAGTTTCTTGAGCTCCCTATTGATGTACCGACAGAAACATTTAATTTATCCCTACCCGCTTCGCATTGTCCAAAATGTAAATCAGGTATTAAGGCTTATCAAAATATCCCTGTCTTTAGTTACTTATTTTTACGAGGTAAGTGTGCTAATTGCGCGTCGCCTATTTCTGCGCGTTACCCGTTTATTGAAGCATTAACAGGCTTGTTATCCGCTGTTGTTGCTTATCAATTAGGCGGGCAAATTGATACCTTATTTGCTTTGATCCTAACGTGGGTGCTTATCGCGCTTAGCGGCATTGATTTTGATCATCAATTATTACCGGACAATATAACTCTACCGGTATTATGGTTAGGCTTATTGTTAAGTTTATTTAATGTTTTCACTGATCCTGTTTCCAGTATTGTTGGTGCGATTGCAGGCTATATGGTTTTATGGACTATTTACCAACTATTTAAACTGCTAACAGGCAAAGAAGGCATGGGGTATGGTGATTTTAAACTACTCGCCCTGTTTGGTGCTTGGTTGGGTTGGCAGTATCTACCGTTAATTATCCTGCTATCCTCCTTAGTCGGTGCAATTATTGGCGTATCTATGATTATAGCGCTCGGTCGTGATAAAAATATTCCTATTCCTTTTGGCCCTTATCTCGCTATTGCTGGTTGGATAGCATTATTGTGGGGCGATCAACTAAATACCCTGTACCTAAACAGTGTAGGCTTATAAGTCAATATGTATAAAGTAGGACTTACCGGCGGGATAGGCTGTGGCAAAACAACAGTATCCAATTTATTTAAACAACTTTCCGTACCTGTTATTGATGCTGATGAAATTGCTCATGCACTTGTCATCCCTGGCGGGGGGGCACTCACTCAAATCAGCCAGCAATTCGGTAAAGCGTATATTTTGCCCGATGGTAACTTAGATCGCAGTAAACTCAGGGGAACTATTTTCAATGATGTCGAGAAAAAATCTCAACTTGAAAATATTATGCACCCTCTTATTTATGAGGAAATAGAGCAGCAGCTTAGTGAATTGTCTTCTCCTTATGCCATACTATCTATCCCGCTTTTACTAGAAACCAAGATGCAATCGATTGTCGATCATACCTTAGTGATTGACTGCCCTATGGAAGTACAGATTAATCGGGTAAAATTACGTGATAAACTCAGTGCGGCACAAATTACCGCAATTATTCACAGCCAAGTAAGTCGAAGCGAACGTTTAGCACAAGCAGACAGCATTATTGACAACAGCCAAGAGCAGCCAAAGCTAAGCCAACAAGTCAAACACTTACACGAGCAATATCTAAAACAAGCACAGTGACTACAGAATATATTAGCTATGAATTCCCTCTTAATGAACGCATCCGTGTCTTCATTCGCCTAGAGCAACTGTTTTTACAACTCGATCATTTCTTCGCGGGTACAAGCATTTGGGACAAGCGAACGACAGTAAGTACGCTTGTCGATATTTTACAAATTTTTACGCGCCACGATTTAAAGGCAGAAACCCTTAAAGAACTAGAGCGCCATTCCAATAGATTAAACCAACTGTCAGCACATGAAGGCGTAGATACAAAAAGACTACGCCAAATCATCAATGAATTAAACTCTACCAGTAAAATCCTCTACGCAACCAGCGGAAAAATAGACCTTTCCAGCATGGAAAGCGATTTATTCAAAACCATCACCCAGCGCAGTAGCATTCCCGGTGGCACTTGTTCATTTGATCTGCCCTCTTATCATTTTTGGCTAGAGCAGAATACAGAACAGCAAGAACAAGATTTAAAGCTGTGGATTAGTCAATTTGCAACCATTCGCAGAGCTATCGACTTGATTTTGAATTTTATTCGTTTAAGCGGTGAAACCAGCAATATCACGGCTGAAAAAGGCTTTTATCAATTTAATTTAGAACCCTTACTACCGTATCAAATAATCACTATCAAACTGTTACGGTCTGCCCCTTATTTTGTCGAAATCAGTGGCGGCAGGCATCGCTTTACTGCTCGCTTCATGCTTGCAGCATCGGGGACAGCACGCCCAAAACAAGTGACTGAAGATGTTGACTTTCAACTTATTCAGTGCATTTTTTAACTACAACTGGCACATAAACCATGCAGCTCTAATGTTAGACACTGCGGCTTAAACTGCATGGACTCACTTAAAGTAAATAAGCTTTCATATACCGCCGTTGCATCCATTTCATAAGCATTTTTGCAGTTATCACAAATCAAGATCACTGACTTATGCTGCTTTTCCGCCTGTAAACAGCCGATAAATGCATTCAGTGATTCTATTTTATGCACCAGTCCAGCTTCCATTAAAAAATCCAACGCACGGTAAATAGTCACCGGTTTTGCTTTGGGATCTTCTAGCTTAAACAAATCTAATAATTCATACGCGCCAATGGCTTTATGGCTGGTACAAATTAACTCCAGAATACGTTTTCTAATCGCCGTCAGGCGTACGCCTTTTTGGGTACAAATATGTTCTGCTGCTTGCAGAGCATGCTGCATACATCCTTTATGATTATGTGGCTGCTGTACTGTTTTGCTATCGATAGTATCTGACATATTAAAAGCTCACTCTGATGCCAACTTCTGCTCCACGCCCTGGCTCTGGCGCTACGTCTTTTAAATATGAAGTCGAATTACGGATGGTTTCATTGAGTAAATTATTCGCTTTAACGAAAAACAAAGCATCCACTTTATCCGCAAGACGCACACTGTAATTGACATTCATATCTAATAATAAATAGCCGGGGGTTGTCGATTCGTTTTCACCGGCATGCGTTTGCGCTTCAGCTCGCGTTAAACGTAAGCCAGCAGCAAAGGCATCATAGCCAGTATAATCCAGCTGAAAACCATAGCGTAATGGTGGCATACGAGGCACATTGCCACCGCCACTTAATTCACCGCGTACAAAATCACTAAATAAAGTCATATCGAACTGATTATTCTCCCCTTCCCAAACCGGAAAAGCCACTTGCGCTTCAAAACCATAAAAACGCGCGTCCTGCTGCATTGCTTGGTAAACAGGCAAACACTCTGTTCCAGCCACACAAGCCGAAACAAAAGACTCACTATCCATATCAAACCAATCGCCGGTATTTTGCTGGATAATATAATTATTGCTCCAGTTATGAAATAAATTGAGTTCGGTACTAACCCAGTCAAAATCAGTTTTGAAACTAAACTCTAAATTATAAGAGGTTTCCAGCCCCAGATTTTCATCACCTAACTCATAACTTTGCGCGGCAAAATGCACCCCATCAGAAAACAATTCTTGTACATCGGGTGCACGTTGCGCATGAGTGAATGCTAAACTCATAAACACATCATCAGTCACATGCCACAAAGCAGATAATGAGGCACTTACCGGCGTATGTTGCTTGCGGGTAAAACCTTCAGCATCAACCTGTTGATGCTCAACTCGTAATCCCAGCTCATAAGTCACTGCGCCTGCATGTATATCTTCAACAATAAAACCTGCATAATTTTGTACGGATGAAGGCGGTATAAACGCTTCTGCGCCTATGGCTTCAATGTCTTTACTCTGCGCCTGAAATCCAAAAACCCCATGATCAATAAAGCCCAGAGACTTATGCACTACTTCCGCACGCCCTTCAATGCCTTGATTATCAAATTGCGTCCCTACCGTGATGCCATCTTCTAATTCGACATGCTGGTAATCATTATAGGCAAAACGTAGTTTTATCGCTTCTACCCAAGCAAACGGCTCATACAACTCAGCTTTTAAATCATAGCGATTTTGCTGTAAATCAATACGCACCAACTCATCAACAGGTGGCACGCCATAATTGTTATCCAAATGATTATAGGAAAAACCGACCATACCCCAGTCATCGACCCAAGAAGCCCCTATTGTGCCACTCCAGCTTTGCGCATCGGTATTCGGCACATAACCCAAGCCATTAGACTCAGTAGGCACATGATAATTACCGCTATCACGAAAAAAACCATCCACATGCCAAGCAACTTTCTCCAGACCACCATCGTGCTTTAAGACACTGCTCCACTGATTTGATACTGAGTTATAGCGCTGTTCAAAGGTAGTGCTTAGCGTTTCAGGCATGTATAGAGGGATGCGGTTATCGATAACATTCACAATACCGCCTATCGCGCCACTGCCATATAACAAGCTCGCTGGACCGCGCAATACTTCAATTCGCTCTGCCAATAAGGCTTCGGTACTGTTCGCATGATCAGGACTAACACCTGATACATCAAGGCTGCCCAAGCCATTTTGCAAGACCAATACGCGATTACCTACTTGCCCACGAATCACTGGCTGACCAACGCTAGAACCAAAAGACATACTGTGTATACCTAATTCTTGCTTTAAAGTATCGCCAATAGTCGTCGCTTGTTTAAGTGTTAAATCATCACCTTCTAAAATATTAACGGGATGTACCGTTTCCGATGCCTTTTTATGCAAAGGCGCTGAAACAATCACCGGCTCTAGTTCTTGTATCTCCTCGGCCATCAAAGAACCAGATACACTGATAAAAAATAATAGGGAAACCTGTCTACGCACCATACTGAAAATTACTCTAACCCAAAAAATGAAATGTTATAATATTACATTATTGATCGTATGCAAAATTATATTTTCAACGACACCTCACTCAGGTGAAGGCCGTCTGGAATTCTTAATTTCGCTTGCAACCCAACAGTAAGTTTTGTGTATTCATACAGCAAGCGACTATCGGTCAACAATTATTAGTCCATGCAGCCATCAAGTGGCCTCCAAAAACAAAGCTCGAACTCTCGTTGTTTTGTTTCCAACGGAACGGGATTAGCGCCTTTCTTATCTATATTAAGACGTATGGTTGAATGGGGCTAAGGAATCAAAATTCAATAGTATCCGAAAGCACTGCCAGTCCTTCATAACCTAAAGTTTCGGGTTT
>CBDVDU010000192.1:0-5167 GCA_965372825.1 uncultured Gammaproteobacteria bacterium
TGGCAACAACCCTTCGCCTACCGCGGACTATCAGCCCATCCGGGGCTGACAGCGTTGGATGAGTTTAGGGCGGTTGAAGATATTTTGGCAGTGAGTGATGATTGAAGAAGAGAATTTCCTTGTTTGATTATGTATTAACTCCAGCTGTATAAGGATTCGTACTTGATGGCTACGAAGTTAAGACGGGACACCTTGATGACTCTCGTTCCTGAAAGAACTATTCGCTTTTAAAATAATGGGTTAAGAACACGATCATTCAATACCCCTTAAGATGGGCAGAGTGATTCTGAAGATGAAAAGTCATTTTGTATTTATGCAAACAATTGATAAATATATAAAATAGTTCTAATAAAAATAGATTTTGTAGGTTGGATGAGATTTTTTATTGCGTAGCATTAAAAAACGAAATCCGACATGAGCAGCATTCGTAAATGTCGGATTTCGTTATCTACGCTACACTAGATAAGCTCATTCAACCTACGCATAATACTTTCACAGCCTCAGAGCGTTGGAACGAGGTTGTGTGGTTTTTGTCCCGTCTTAAGTGCGTAGCCTATAAGGCGGACTAAAGATCCGCGCCCCATTGTGTCGAAGTTACTTCGTGCACGTTCCTAAGGTATTAATTAAGTTGGCTAAATATTATCCGTATTGTGCGAATAGTTCTTTTTGCTGTGCTATGCTTTTCAGTTAATTCAAGTACCCTCGTGACTTACCAAACACACTATGAAAAAATGGGCCGATAAAATCAAAAAGAACTTTGCTTTTCGTCGTCAGTCTGACTTGACTGATGAGTGTGTTATTGACTTGGATGTGGTTGCTGAGCAGCTAGCAATAAAGGAAAAGGCTGAAGCTGCTGCGGATAATGATTTGCCTCAAAAAAATGCGACAAGCCCTGATGGCACTGAGCGAGAAATCCAGTCTTATTTTAGTGGCAGAATGACGACTATTAACCGCATTGTTAATGAAGGGCTTTGTTTTCGTAATACTTCGATCACAGATACTAATTTGCAAGATGAACGTGCGTTAATTAGTAATCACACTGAGCATTCTAAATTAGCGGTAAAGAGTTTAATGGCGCGTGAATTTCGTGCCTTAAAGCAATTAAAGAAAGAGCTGGGCGATATAGAACAGGAATTTCAAACATTTCAAAGAGATAATAAAATACAGCGCACGGCACATTACCCCGATTCTCAATTATTATATTTTGCTATTATTTTATTATTTTGGCTTTTAGAGTCGGCGGGTAATGGCTATTTTTTCGCCGAAGGTTCTGAACTAGGTTTGTTAGGTGGGGTAGGGCAGGCGGTGATTATTGCGGCAATGAACATCTCCATTGCCTTTTTCTTAATGGGTTGGGTCTTTAGGTATAAAAATCACGTTTCTTTATGGAAAAAATGGCTATCTTATATAAGTCTCACGATCTATTTACCTTGTGTATTTGGGTTTAACTTGTTGGTTGCGCATTATCGTGAGTATTTTGCTGTTCAACCAGAAGAAGCGGGAAATCTAGCGGTACAACGTTTTATTGATATGCCTCTGCACTTATCTGAGTTTAATTCTTGGATATTGTTTTTTATGGGGCTTTTATTTGCGGTTTTTGCTTTTATTGATGGTTATAAACGAGATGATGCTTACCCAGGCTATGGGAAATTGCATCGACGTTTGCAAGCTTTAAATGAAGAATATGATGAGCGCCGCGATGATGTTGTTATGCAAATTGAAGAGGTACGCCATGACTTCTTACGTAAACTAGAAGAGATGAAGCAAGCCGTTTTACTAAAGCATACTCGACTTGTGCATTTGGTGGAGGATAAGCAAGTGTTTGTGGCTGAATACGAACATGCGATGGTTAATTTTCATGCTGCTGCCAATGCCTTAATCTATCGCTACCGAGATATAAATAGAAGTCAGCGAAAAGATTCAGTGCCTGCCTATTTTGATCAAGATTGGCTGCCTAATAATGAATTTAAAGTACGCGGTGCGCAAGATGACATTGCCGTAGTGGAAGAGCAGAAGCAATTGTTTCAAGATTTTCCACATTATTGCCAGCAAAGAGCGAATGAAATTGAAAAACTCTATGTGTTATTTTTTCAGCAATTGCAAAGTATTGATCCCGATTTTAAACTAGATAAAATGGACGCTAATTCGGTGTTAAATAATGCCTAGATACCGCAAAAGAAAACAAGCTGTACAACGGAAAAATTTAATAGGATTGCTGCTTATTTTTGCCGTACTTGCGTTAGTCGCCTTTTTGGCTTTTTTTCGATATGAATTGCAGAATAAGCAGCTTGCATACGATCCTGAAACTTTGTGCCCTATCGATGTCGCTAGCCCTAAATATGTCGCGCTAGTGTTTGATAAAAGCGACATGTATAACAAGATTCAGCAACAATTCTTGCGCCGTTTTTTTAGCGAATTTAAAGCTAAATTATTACCGAGCACTCGTATCTCTATTTATGTGATTGATGCGAATAATAATAAAGAAATTGCGCCTGATTTTGTAGTCTGCGCACCTAGAACGGGAGAAGATGCGAATGCTTTTTATGAGAATCCTAAGTTGATTCGACAGCGTTGGCATGAGAAATTTGAACAGCCTCTAGACCAAGCCATTGATGGGTTTATGCAACCAGCTCAGGCTGATTTTTCACCGATTATGGAAGTATTTCAGACTATCTCGCTGAGTGCCTTTCCAACTGGCGCTGAAGCAGAGCCAAAGCAAATTATTCTTATCTCAGATATGCTGCAACATACCCCCGAATGGTCGCATTATCGTGGCCAGATGGATTTTTCTGAGCTACAAAAAAGTGTCTACTATCAGCGTATAAATACTGATTTACAACAAGCAGAGGTGAATATTTTATATGTACGACGTGAAGGTATGGAAAAATTACAAAATAAGCGTCATGCTTTTTTCTGGTCTGATTTTATCCAGTCTATTGGTGGGCGGGTTACTTTGATTGAAAAAATTGACGGGTAATTCTGATGACTTATGAAAAACTACAGCAAGGACTGATACACGACGTACGCCAAATGTTTATTTTTGCACTGGCGGGCGGGGTTTTGAGTGTTTGCTTACCGCAGTACTTTAATCTTCCGTTGCTGGCTGTTGTGTTGCCTTTGTTGTGTATGATTATCTATACGTGGGTCGGCTATTTACATAGTGTTGATAGTGCTTTTATGGAGCAGTTTGCGGATAGTGTTTATTATTTGGGTTTTCTATTAACGTTAGTTGCTTTAGTGGTTTCCTTGTATTTTTATCAAAGCGATAGCTTAGAAGCCAGCTTATTAACCGCTAATTTTAGCTTGGCCTTGATTACGACGATATTTGGCCTAGCGGTCAGAATTTTTATTAATAATTTTCAGCTGGATTTGAATAGTATTGAGCGGCAAGTTATGACAGAAGTTGAGCATGCCGCAAATGAGTTAGTTAGAAAAGCGAAATTGATTTCTATGCAGCTAGACGTTTCACACCAAGAAACTCAGATAGCGATTCAGCAATCTATAGAACAAGCAGCTGAAGGCATGCAAAAAATGGCATCGCTTATGGAAAAAAATACGCAAGCGAGCACGACTGCATTGCTGAATAATATTCAGACAACTAATCAAACCATCACCGGCGTGGTCGATGTTTTTGCTAAAAATATACAAAATATAAAGCTACCCGAGGAAATATTTGCTGAAAAGTTAAGTGTTCCTTTAGAGCGATTACTTATTCGTTTAGATGAAACTCAAATATTGCTGAAAGAAGTGAATACAGGTCAGGGGAAAATCTCGCAAAGCACGCAAAGCATTGTTTCTAGTCTGGGTAGTACGGTGGCTGAAGTTGATATTTTGGCGAAAACAATCAGCGTATTTAATGATAAGTTATACGCGAACACTAAAGTTAACGATGATTTTGCCCGAGTCGTTAAAGAGATTGCCAGCTTATCAGAGAGGACAATTGGTATTTCTGCCAATCTTGAACAGCAGGCTGAACAGTCAACTTTAGCCATGCAAAATTTTACTAAGATTGTGGGTGCAGTGAATACTTTACCTGATGATTTAGATATTATGTCATCTAAATTAAAGCAATCCTCTGAGCATATTTTTACCGCTTTTCAAGCGATTGCTGATAATACTCACTCGGGCGCTAAGATTGGTGCTGATTTGCAAGAAATTGCACACGCTTTAACGAATACGCGAGAAACCGTAAAACAGATTTCTGATTTTGGCATGCATGTTACGTCTACCTTTAAGCGTTTAGAAACTTTTAATCAATTAATGGAGCAACATACGCAATTAATGGCGGATATGGGCGGTGTCGCTCAGGTCGATATTGATTTAGCCAAACAGCATCAGCAAGAAATGGCTGGCATTTTGCAGCAATCAAGAGAATCGCTAGGCTTTATGCAGCGAGACCTTATTACTAGCATTAAGCAGAATAACGAGCGATTAGCGGACTGATTATGGCTACGCAAGAAGGTCGTCGTTCTTTTTTATTGGGTATCACGCTAAATGAGTTAGGCTTTATCATGTTTTTTTTGTTGATGATTGTCAGTGCGGCAACCTTACAAAATACAAAACTAAAACTAGCGGATGAAATTCAGTTAAAGGCTAAGCTACAAGCTGAAATTGATGCGCAGCAGGAAAACGAAGAAAATTTTAAGCGCCTACAATTATTAGAAAGCCGATTGATACAAGCCGCAGGTTTTGCTGCTAAGCCCAGTGAGCAACAGTTAGATGAACTTTTCACAAGATTACAGGAAGCACAAGCTGGAATCGAATTACAGCAGCTTAATACCCAATTAAAACGTGAATTAGAGGCTTTGCAAGATTATAAAAAGTTGGTTGATGTTTTGGCTCGAAATGGTCTGGCTGATGGTTCACCGCAAGCAGTCGAGAAATTACTAAATAAAGCAGAGGCCGTAGTGCAGGAGCAGAAAACGCTTAAAGGTCGCTTGGCTTATATGCAGAAAAAACTGCAAGCAAATGGTCTGGATCATCCGCCTTGTTGGGCTGATGCGCAAAGTGGCGCGGTGGAATACTTATACAGTATCACTTTGTACGAAAATAAAATGAAGATAGTCGCTGCTTGGCCGGAGCACCGAAAAGCTGATTTACGTTTAATTCCTGGTGCGGAAAAGTTAGCAGGAACAACAGTGACATTGGAACAATTGGACAGGCAAGT
>CBDVDU010000193.1:0-5126 GCA_965372825.1 uncultured Gammaproteobacteria bacterium
AACACCTTCTCTGGCGTCATCGGGGCGGAAAAATTGGGTGTATATGCTGGATTAAAGGCCTGTATCGCTTTAACTAAAGCAAAATAAGCGCCAATCCCGTACATAAAAGGCGGCTCCCCTACTGCTTTTGAATTAAAGATCGCATTGGGATTATTAGCCCCTGTTAAAAAATTCAACTCAATCTCTGGTGCATCATAAATATCGGGGATTTTATAGGTAGTTAAATTGTCGCTTTGTAAATGCCCGTCTTTATCATAAACAATCTCTTCTGTAGTCATCCAACCCAAACCTTGAACTAACGCCCCTTCAATTTGGCCTCGATCTATTTCTGGTGCGAGGCTTTGGCCGACATCATGGACAATTTTAACGCTATTCACCTGATAACGTCCGCGCAGGCAATCAAGCGTGACTTCAACGGCGGCACAGCCATACACATGATAAGCAAACGGTTCGCCTTTTTCTGTTTTAGGATCAAAGTTTAAATGGGGTGTCGCATAATGTGCTTGAGCAGAAAGCCCGCAGCGCGCCATATAAGCTTGTGAAATTAATGAAGGCCAAGTTAATTGGCTAATTTCCCCATCAATATAGACGTATTCATTAGCTAAACTAATGGACTTGCTATCCACTTTTAACTGTTGCGCGGCCTGCTGTTTTAGTCGCTGCAAAATCTGCTCACAGGCAATCTTTATCGCCTGACCATTCAAATCCGCTCCAGTACTTGCGGCGGTCGGTGACATATTAGGAATACGCGTGGTATTAGTACTTTCCAGTTTAATGCGTTGCTTTCCAATCCCTAAAACTTGGGCTGCAATATTGGCTAATTTAACTTTAACACCCTGCCCCATTTCTACCGCGCCACAACTGATACTAACACTGCCATCGCTATAAACATGCACCAAAGCATCGGCTTGATTAAGAAAAAAAGCAGTAAAAGCAAAGCCAAAACAAACCGGCATTAGTGCTAATGCCTTTTTTTCTAAAATATGGCAGGCATTAAAGTCGGCAATAGCTTGTTGCTGTTTATCCAGTGAAAAATCTTGATGTAATTGCTCCCAACTGGCAACAGCTTGTTCATTTTTTGCTAACATGCCATAAGGGAAAACATCACCTGTTTGCAATAAATTCTGTTGCTGAATATAAGCCGGATCAACATGCATTGCTTGAGCTGCTTTAAAAATAGCACTCTCTAAAATAAACATCGCTTGCGGCGCACCAAATCCACGAAAAGCGGTATTGGGAGGCAAATTAGTACGACAACTTATCGCCGTCGCTCGAACATGAGCAATAAAATAACTGTTCGTCGCATGGAATAAAGAACGCTCCAAAATGGATAAGGACAAATCCGCAAACGCGCCTGCATTTTGGTAATAAGTCACCTCATAAGCCAGAATTTTCCCCGTGGCATTTAAGCCTATTTTAAAATCTGCGCTATAAGGATGACGTTTGCCTGTAAATCGCATATCTTCAGCACGCGTCAGAGCGATTTTCACTGGATGTTGTGTTTTGCTTGCCGCTAAAGCAGCCATAACTGCCCAAGGTGTTGCCTGCTCTTCCTTACCACCAAAAGCACCACCCAAGCGTAAAACATCGACTTCAATTTTATGCATGGCACAATTTAAAACCCTCGCAGTAATTCGTTGCACCATTCCGGGGGACTGAGTCGCTGAGATAATTTTTAATTGTCCATTTTCCAGTGGGGTCGCAATCGCTGTTTGTGTTTCCAGATAGACATGTTCTTGCGCGCCGGTTTCAGCACTGCCTTCAACAATCACAGCACAACTCTGCCAAGTGTTATCGACATCACCAATAGAAAAACTACGCGGCGGTGCAATATGTAAACCTTGATGATCCGCCTCTCGCGCATCAAAAACAGCTGGCAAAGCCTGATATTCAACAATACATAACTTAGCGGCTTGACGCGCTAATTTAGCTGTTTGAGCAATAACCAGTGCAATAGGCTGCCCTTGATAACAGACCTCTTCCTCGGCTAATAACACTTCATCGGGTTCAATATTGCCCGTTTGATTGATCCCTGGAATATCTCTAGCCGAGAGAATTTTAACAACGCCCGATAAGGCTAGTGCAGCACTAAGATCTAATAATTTTATCGTGCCATGGGCTACCGTAGAAACCAAAGGAAAAGCGTGTAAAGTATCGGGAGTTAAAGCTATATCATCAATAAACTGCGCTTTTCCTTGCGCATGTAAAGCAGCGTCTGAATTCATTGAAAATCCTCCCAACTGACATGCTCAGGCAAGAGCTTTAGCCAGTGTGCTATTAAAAGTTGCTGCGCTAATAATCGCTTATATTCGGCACTACCGCGTATATCAGAAAGTGGAGATATTTCTGTTTGTGCAACGGCTAGAGCCTGTTTTAATAAGTCGATTGCTATCTTTTTATCTTGTAAAAAAGCACAAGTCTTCTGCAAATAAAGCGGAATAGCCGCCACTCCACCAAGTGATATATGTATTTGTTTGAATTTATCATCCTGCACACTAACCGACATAGCCGTTGTAACACTAGCAATATCTAAATGCTGGCGCTTACTGACTTTTTCAAAGCTAAGTCTGATCGGTGTTTCAGCATATTGAAAATCAATAGCATGGATTAATTCTCCCTCTTGTAAATCTACTTGTTTGTAGTCGAGGAAAAAATGACGTAATGCAACACGGCGCTGATTCGTCGATGAACGAATGCTTAGTTGCGCATCTAAAGCGAGAAAAAACACGCTTAAATCGCCAATGGGTGATGCATTGACTAAGTTACCGCCAAGCGTGGCTTGCTGGCGTATAGCTGATGAACAAATCGACTTAAAATCATCCACTATTTGCGGGAATAAAGCCTGTAATTTGTCTGACTGTCTTATGGTTTCAATATGTGTAGCGGCTGATAGAGTGCATTGTTGCTGAGAAATGCTAATACTTTCGGGTTGGTCAATAAAAGCTAATGGCGTAGACAATAAATCTTCAGCTTTTTGCACAAACAAATCAGTTCCTCCAGCAACATTGATTCCCTGCTTTTCAGCTAAAGAAGTAGACGCAGGCAATGCCGTTAAACGCGTCGCTATATCAGCAAAATAGTCGGGTAAAATCCCCCAGCGAATTAAATCATTAACCCGCGCCTGTGGCTGAGAATGACTCAAATCGAACTGCTGGCACAGCTTATGCAATGCACGCTTGATGCCAGAATATCCAGTACAACGGCATAAATTTCCGGCCAAAGCATCCACAGCAAGCTCTACTGATGACTCAGGTGCGTTCATTAAAAAATCGGTGATCGCAATCACTATACCAGCCGTGCAAAAACCACATTGAATAGCCCCCTGATCCACTAAAGCTTGCTGAACAGGACTTAATATTTCACCATTAAGTCCTTCGATACTAACGATATGTCGCCCATGGATTAAACCCAAAGGTAACAAACAACTATTAACCGCGTGATAGTACATCACGCCATTAATATATTGCCCTGATAGCACCAAACAAGCACCGCAATCGCCTTCACGACAGGCCTGTTTAGTCCCTGTTAATTTCTGCTCAGTGCGTAAAAAATCGAGCAACACTTGTCCGTCGTTTGCATTAACAATATATTCACTTCGATTAAGCAAAAAAGCCGGCATAATTTTATACCTCTAGCGATGTAAATTGAAAAGTTCGGCCATCAAATAGACCTTGATCACTCAGTTTCAGCTCAGGAATAACTAGTAAGGCCATAAAAGATAAAGTCATAAAGGGAGCGCGCAATTTTGACCCTAACTGTTTAGCTTGTTTATCTAATTGGGCATAATGTGCAGCCACAACTTCAGCACTTTGATCGCTCATTAATCCGGCAATAGGTAACGGTAAAATATCTAAAGTATCTTGGTGACACGCGGCGATCCCACCTTGTTGATCAATAATTGCATTAACAGCTATGCACAAAGAATCTATATCCGCAGCAACGGCAATAATATTATGCGAATCATGTGCCACTGTTGAGGCTAAAGCGCCTTTTTGCAAACCAAAGCCGTGAATTAACGCAACTACAGGTGGCACTTTTTGGTAACGATTAATCACGGTTAAAAATAATATATCTCGCTCCCTATCGGGCACGATATAGCCTTGCTCAACTTTAGGCCTTGTTTGCCATTCCGGAGTGAGTAATTCACCATCCAGCGCTTTAATCACTCGAATCTGATCACTATTTGCTGGAATTAAGAAATCTTCTGCAATCACTTTTCGCGCTTGAAATTGATTGCAAGGCTTAGTTATGACTGAAGTAATTAAACTATTACCTTGCTCGGCAACTAGCTCGCCATTAATCCAGGTTTTAAGTGGCGTTAAAGTAATTAAATCCTTTAGCATAACTGCATCCATTGCATCACCCACTTTTAACTGCCCTACAGCTAAGCCGTAATGCACAACAGGATTAATACAGGCGCAACGCAGCACCTTAAATACATCATGCCCCAAAGCGACAGCTCGTGCTGCTAGCTGGTTAATATGACCGGCTAACAAATCATCTGGGTGCTTATCATCACTGCAAAACATGACCTGCTCAGGGTAACAACTAATTAAACCATGCAAAGCATCAAAATTTCGGGCGGCTGAACCTTCTCGTATCAAAATTTGCATACCTGCCGCTAATTTTTGCTCAGCCTCTTTGAGCGTGCTGCCTTCATGATCGGTACTAATACCCGCTTGCGCATATTGCTCTACTTGCTCGCCCATTAATCCTGGGGCATGACCATCAATCGGGCAATGATAATTCTGTGCTAATTTCAGTTTAGCCCAGACTTCTGGATCTTTATTTAGTACACCTGGATAGTTCATCATTTCTGATAAATAGCTGACTTCACCTGATTCAAATAAACTTTCTAATGCCACTGCATCAAGTGTCGCGCCTGCTGTTTCAAAAGGAGTTGCCGGCACACAAGAAGGCGCGCCAAAGAAAATTTTAAATGGCGTTAATGCGGCATTTTCTAGCATATACCGAATTCCCGCCAAACCCATTACATTAGCAATTTCATGTGGATCAGAAACGCTAGCAACGGTGCCATGCCTTGTTGCTAAGCGTGAGAACTCGACAGGTGTAAGCATTGAACTTTCTATATGCACATGAGCATCGATTAGTCCGGGCAAAATGCC
>CBDVDU010000194.1:0-5045 GCA_965372825.1 uncultured Gammaproteobacteria bacterium
TAACTGTTCACAGACCCTTATAAAAATATCGTCATTCCCGAAGTGTTTAATCGGGAATCTGTTTATTGAGATAGATTCCTGCTAAAGCTTGTGCCTACGCTTGATGGGTAGCATGTAGGAATGACAAGGTATTTTTATGTTTTCTAGGGGGGATCTGAATAGTTACAGGTAAGTTCTTATAAAATGGATCTTTTAGTACCTAGAGGAATCTTGCAAAGGAAAGGTAAAGAGTGTAAAAAAAGCACTGTATTAACAATATAATAATAAACAACTTAAGGGGAAGATCATGAAAAAAACAACTAAAACTATAACTACAATTGGTACTGCCTTAGCATCTTCATTCGCTGTAACAGCGGTTACTGCTGAGAGCAATCCATTTGCGATGACTGAATTAAATAGCGGCTATATGCAGCTTGCACAGTCTGACAAAGCCGGAGAAATGAAGTGCGGCTCTAAAATGAAAATGGATAAGTCTGAGGCTGCTTGTGGTGAAGGAAAATGCGGCAGCATGATGGAAAACGGTAAAATGAAAAAAGGCCTAGAAAAAGCTTGCGGCGCTATGATGAAAGGCAAAGAAGGCGCTTGTGGTGATACAAAAGAAAAAGCATCATCTGGGAAAGTAAAGAATAAAGGCTACACCGTCAATACATCGGGTTGGGGCAATAAAAAACCTGCGAAGATGAAAAACAACATGGACATGAAAAACGGCATGAACATGGATAAAGGGATGGACATGAAGGGCATGCAAGGCATGTGCGGCGGCATGATGCAGGGTGGAAAAATGAAAAAAGGCATGGAGCAGATGTGTGGCGCAATGATGAAAGGAAAAGAAGGTAAATGCGGCATGGGTGACATGAAAGGCATGGATATGAAAGGCGGTATGGGCAATATGAAGGGAATGGGAGACATGCAGGGCATGAAAGAAATGAACGGAAAACAAGGTGGTGACATGAAGGGTATGAATATGAAAGGCAAAGAAGCAAGTTGCGGCGTTATGGTAACGCCTGAGCAAGCTGCCGGAAAATAACCCCTGAGCACACTTAGGAATGCACATTTTATAAAATCCGAAACTTTATAATGTAGCACTGCCAGTCCTTTGAGGACTGGCAGTGCTTTTGGATATTATTGAGGTTGATTCCTTATATCAAAGAGGGTTTTAACTCCGTTATCGGGGCTAAAGCTCTCCCACACAAAGCTCCAACCTCCTATTTAGATACTCACTAGTGCCTCAAACCTCCATTCCTCTTAGTCTTTACATTCATTTCCCTTGGTGCATTCAAAAATGCCCCTATTGTGATTTTAATTCGCATAAGGCGAATGGCACTTTGCCTGAAGATCGGTATATCAATGCTTTATTAAATGATTTAGCGCAAGATATTGCACAATTTTCAGAAACACGCCCCATTCAGAGCATTTTTATGGGCGGCGGCACTCCGAGTTTATTTTCTGCACAACACATACAACGCTTACTACTCGGCATTCAAAAGCAACTCCCTTTTGCTGATGATATAGAAATTACCTTAGAAGCAAACCCTGGCACTTTTGAAAGTGAAAAATTCACTGATTATAGGACGATAGGCATTAATCGTCTTTCTATCGGCATACAAAGCTTTCATGACCAGCACTTAAAGCGCTTAGGTCGTATTCATTCCGCTCAAGAAGCAATACGTGCAGTGGCAATTGCCCAACAGGCCGGCTTTGATAATCTTAATTTAGATTTAATGTTCGGCTTACCAGACAGTACCGAGCAAGACAGTATTGATGATGTGCTACAAGCGATTGCATTACAGCCCAGTCATATTTCTTTCTACCAGTTGACCTTAGAGCCAAATACTTATTTTCATAAATACCCGCCAGTACTACCTGAAGATGATGCTATTTTTAATAGCCAATTAGCTTGTCAGAAATTATTAGCACAACACGGCTATTTACAATATGAAATTTCAGCTTATGCGCAAGCAGGTAGACAGTGTAAACACAACCTTAATTATTGGTCATTTGGTGATTATTTAGGCATAGGTGCTGGCGCGCATGGCAAAATAACTCAGGCCACGCCTAATCATATTGTCCGTACTACGAAACCAAAACAACCAGAGCAATATCTCAAGCAAGACAAGAGCGATAGGCTTGCCAGTCCGATAAAAACGGATGATTTAGCGCTCGAATTTGTGATGAATAATTTACGTTTAAAAGGGGGCTTCAGTCTTGATACTTATACGCAAAGAACCGGCTTAAGCGCACAAACATTAGAACCTGCTTTAACTCACTGCCTAAACCAAGGTTTATTAGTTCAATACCAACAACAGTATTATTGTTCAGAAAAAGGCTGGCACTTTTTGGACAGTATTTTAGAAAAATTTCTTGGCTCATAATGCTAAAATCTAATATTGCTTTAAACGTTAAACGATCAGCTGGATTTTATTGCGTGCACTTTAATCCGTACCATTTGTTACCGAGGTTATTATGAATGCTATAAGCTATGCTACTGCGCGAGCAAATTTATCCAGAACGATGGAGCAAGTATGCAATGACCATGCTCCTATCATTATCACCAGAAAATGGAAGCCTCCTGTCGTTATGCTTTCCTTAGAGGATTTTCAAGCAATGGAAGAAACAAACTATCTTCTTCGTTCGCCTGGAAATGCGCGCAATTTGCTTGAGTCCATTGCAAAACTTGAAACCGTAAAATAGTAACTTCTCATTATTAAAGGGTACAAGAAATTTTTTCAAATCGTCATTCCTGCATGCTGTTAGCAGGAATCTATGTTTAACGTGGATTCTCGATAAAGCTTATGCCCACGCTTGACTGGGTAGACTTCGGGAATGACGATATTTTTATATGTATTTACCCGTGAATAATGGGCAGTTACGTAAGACACGGGCAAAACTATCATAAATAGAATTGCATACAAAGTAACCGATAATACTATTTTGATTGCTCAATTACGTTATCACTACTAAACATATAACAAAGGATTTTTAATCAATGCTTGATTATCAAAAACAATTTATTCAATACTCGCTTGAATGTGGCGTCTTAAAATTTGGACAATTTCATTTAAAATCTGGTCGTATCAGCCCTTATTTTTTTAATACCGGTTTATTTAACACCGGCGCTCAATTAGCGAAATTAGGTGAGTTTTACGCTCAAGCACTCATTCATTCAAAAATAAAAGTCGATATTTTATATGGCCCAGCTTATAAAGGTATTCCTTTAGTTTGCACTACCTCGATCGCTTATGCGCACATGCAAGACAGCGACATCCCCTTTTCTTTTAATCGTAAAGAAGTAAAAGATCATGGCGAAGGCGGAAATTTAGTGGGCGCGCCTTTAAAAGGCAATGTATTGATTTTGGATGATGTAATTACTGCGGGAACTTCAGTTCGCGAGTCAGTAGTGATTATTAACGATGCTGGCGCAACACCCGCAGGCGTATTAATTGCGTTAGACCGCCAAGAAAAAGGTGAAAATGATATTTCGGCAATACAAGAAGTGAGTCACCGCTTTGATATGCCGGTGGTTTCAATTATTGCTTTAGAGCATATTATTGAATTTATTGAGGCTGATGATTCTTATGGCATGAATATCGAAGCTATCAAGAAGTATCAACAGCAGTATGGACTTTAAATAAAGGGCTACCAACTTAAGGCGGGACACCCTACAAACACAGAAAGCACTGAGATTGTGTTTTTCTCTGTACTTTCTGTGCACTCCCTATGCTTTATTTAATTCGCGCCAGCCACTCTTCATGGTCAGTTCTACGGCCATGTACATAATCAAAGTATAAAGTCTGAATTTTTTCGGTAATAGGTCCACGCGACCCCGAACCTATTTTACGATCATCATATTCACGAATCGGTGTCACTTCGGCTGCAGACCCCGTAAAAAATGCCTCATCTGCGATATAAACCTCATCACGCGTAATACGTTTTTCTATCACTTCAAGACCCTGCTCTTTAGCAATCGTCATGATAGTCTCGCGAGTAATACCTTCTAATGCAGAAGTGGTATCGGGAGTATAAAGAACGCCATTGCGTACGATAAATATATTTTCACCACTGCCTTCAGCAACACAACCTTGATGATCAAGTAGCAATGCCTCATCGTAACCTCCAGATAATGCTTCTTGTAAAGCTAAGATAGAATTAATGTAATTACCGTTGGCTTTAGCTTTACACATCGTACTATTAATATGGTTACGAGTATAAGACGACGTTCTAATGCGAATGCCCTTTTCCATACTTTCCGCACCTAAATAAGCCCCCCAACTCCACGCGGCAATCATGACATGGACTTTAAGGTTATCGGCACGTAAGCCCATACCTTCAGAGCCGTAAAAACACATAGGACGGATATAGGCGCTATCTAAGTTATTTTTACTAATCGCATCCCTATGAGCTTGGTTAATCTCTTCTTTAGAAAAAGGGATCTCCATATTCAGGATGTGTGCCGAACGATATAGACGGTCAGTATGTTCTTCTAGCCTGAAAATAGCTGGCCCTTGATCGGTATGATAGGCTCTTAAACCTTCAAAAACACCAGCTCCGTAATGTAAGGTGTGGGTCAAGACATGTACTTTTGCATCACGCCATTCAACCCATTTGCCATCCATCCAGATTTTGCCGTCTCTATCATCCATTGTCATCATTGTTATTACACCTATATTCGTAAAAAGTATTGCTTGTCGTTAACCGATATTATACGGACATTATCTGATAATCACGTATCTTAGTTGCTATTTATAATAAAAAAACAACCTAGCTAAGGCAATGAATTTTAGCTGAAATTCTATATATCAGCTAAAATAGAGTTTTCTAATATACAATCCTATCTACCCGACTATGTCTAATCTTAAAATTACCCTGAGCGAACTCGACACGCCAGTAAAAGTACTCTTTACTGGCTATTTAACGACCGTGGCTATCGGCTATCTTTTTGCCTTAATTCAAATACTATTTACCCACGGCATGGCTGATGGAAAATTTGGCTTATCTATTGATGATATCGTCTATAGTTATTATGGTAATCGATCGGGAACCGTGTT
>CBDVDU010000195.1:0-5037 GCA_965372825.1 uncultured Gammaproteobacteria bacterium
GCCCGCCTTTATACGCATAAAAGGCGGGCTAAAGCCACGCCCTACCAATCATATTAATCCACTAACCAAGCCGCATCCCAATGCGGATAATCAGAAATATGTTCCACCAATCCAGCGCGTAATGGATTGGCAACAATATATCTTGCTGCCGCTCTTATATCTTCCTCTTTTCTTATCGCATGATCATAAAAACCACGTTGCCAAAAAGCACCTTGCCGAGTTAAACGTTTATTTAAAACAAACCCCGTTTTACCCTTAAAAACACGCACCACTTCGGATAGATCAATAGAATCGACTGTAACTAACCAATGCAAATGATCTGGCATTAAGACCCAAGCAAGAGAATGCAGTAACTCAGTATTGTGCATAAATTGCATTTGTTTAATGACGCATCTTGCATGGGCAAAATCATGAAAATGCGGAATGCGATTTTGAGTCACTATCGTTAATGAATACGCTCGACCCAATTCAGAAAACCGCCCCTTAGTTAAATCGGCATAAACCATTATCCCTCCAAAAATTAATCGAAAATACCGTAGGGCGTGGCTTTAGCCCGCCATGGTCGCATAAAAAGCGGGCTAAAGCCGCGCCCTACCTAATATAAGCTTTCTGCCACACTTCAATCCACCGCTTACTGCTTGCATACCCATAAAAACCCAGACTAAAACATATTTAGGCGCGCCACCGCGCACTAATCAGCCCATCCGGGGCTGACAGCGATCGTAGGGCGTGGTTTCAGCCCGCCATGGTCGCGTAAAAAGGCGGGCTAAAGCCTCGCCCTACCTGTTATAAATTGATTGTATCTATTTCTTGCATGATTCGGTGGGTTTCGGATAGGGCGACGATGATTTTTTGATAATGCAAGATGTCGTCAAAATCTAGGGTGCGGCCGTGGCGATCTTTGAGCCATTTTTGCGCGGGCTGATAACCACCGATATAAAATCCCCAAGCAATGACCGGCACCTGTGCAAAATATTGCTGGTCATTAATCCACACCTGGCCTTGCGTGTTGTCTTCGGGGTTCAATACAAAATCATGTTTATTGATTTTACGAGTGACCTGATTATCACCTGATTCAGGGTAGCTGGTGATAAAGTCCTCGACAATCGGGCTTTCCAATAAATGAATCTGACGCAATTCACCGCCCAATTTAACCAATTGCCAGAAAGTATTTTTATCGGGGTACGGAACGCGCGGGAAATCTATTTTTAGAAATTCCTGATAAGTTTCGCGGTAAGTGGGCGAATGCAGCACGACGTAGATATAGTCGAGCAGGTCTATCGGGGCAAAGGTATTTTCTGTGTTTTGTTTTTCGTCGGTAAAGGTTAAATCGAGTTGCGTGGCGATTTGTTGGAGGATTTCGGGGGTTAGGTTGGGGGTGCGCTGTTGGGTTTCTTCAGTAGTTTGTTGAGTGGTGGGTTCTGAGTAAAGGTATATGGGCAAAACGTACCCATATTCTTTAGTTTGTAAAGAAATCATATTTCCATCAATCATGTATTTAGTAATAAAAATATGCTGGAAATTAAAAGTTGATAATTGTCTAGTTACGATTAGTCCAAAATTTTCATATTTTCTAAGGTGTCGCATAAATTGTTCTCGACCTCTATCAATTACATGTTGATCATAATAAATTGATTGAATATCAAATGGTCTATATAAAACTGGGTATATTTTTTCTTTCTGAAATTTAAAACCATTTCTTGCTGTTACAACTTTCCAATTTGCGGTTTCTTTTAAACCTAGATTTGTAATAACATCATAATCGGGATGTGATTTATCCGCAAAATATTGAACACGTTCCGCTAAATCACTGGCATCCATATCAATCACAAAAGCATCTCGGTGTGTTTTGATGCCGCTCGAATTAACAGGAAACAACTCATTAATCGAAAATCCTAGCTGATAATCTGCCTGTACAGCAAAATCCTTAGGCACAAAAAAGTATTCAGGCGCACGACACTCCAGCTTATTCCAGTCTAAGGAAGCCAGTGAACCTTCCTGTAATTGCTGATATTTTTCCTGCCGTTTACCGTAAAAATCCAGATGATAAAGCTCGGCTAAATCGCGTTTATCGCTAGTTTTAACGAACAGGTTAATCGACACGCCTTGCATAATATCAAAGACATTTTCATCTTTACTGCCATCGGGGGCGCTTTCGTTCTTTTTGCTATTGCCGTGTAAATCCAAAATATAGATTTTGTCGAAACTTTCTAATAAAGATTTGCGCATTTGCCGATGAATAATGCCGTCGATAAAGCTATTATTGCTGATATAGGCAAGGATGCCTTCACCGTTTTTATCAATCATATGCTGACCGTAACGAATAAACTTAATGTAATCATCCGAAAGCGGTTGTATATTGCGCTCGTTCAAATCCTTTTTATAGTCTTTTAGCAAGTTTTGAATCCACTCGCCTTTATTGCTACTGCTCACGGCATACGGTGGATTGCCCATCACGACCATTACAGGTGCATCACGCTTTATACGGTTGGCTTCTGTCGCTTCGTTGGCTAACCAAGTGGCAAACAATGTGCCTGTGTCGGGATGTTCTTCTTCTAAAGTATTGGTTAAGTAAACATTAAGACGCTGCGGGATTTGTCCTTGATAACCGGTTTCGGTAAGTAATAAATCCAGTTTTAAATGCGCCATCGCATAGGAGGCCATCAATAATTCAAAGCCATGCAGGCGGGGAATTAAATGTTGTTCTACATAGCCCGGCCAGATACCTTGCTGACCGGCAAAATTCTTATAAATATGTTTAATGACTTCGGCTAAAAATGTCCCTGTGCCGGTTGCGGGATCTAATATTTGAACTTTATGTACTTCTTTGTCTATTTTTTCTAGGCGTGTGGCTTTGTTTTTACCTTTCCCTTTTATAACTGCTCGCTCAACTTGTATCGTGGTTTGACTGGTATCTGCTAAACCTTTAGGCAGATTGAATTCCGTTTTTAACAAATCATCAACCGCACGCACGATAAAATTCACCACCGGCTCTGGCGTGTACCAAACACCACGGCTTTTGCGCAGTTTGGGATCGTATTTAGCTAGAAAGGTTTCGTAGAAATGAATAATTGGGTCGTTTTGCTTGGTTTCTTTGCCAAAATTATTCAAAATCGCGGCAACATCCGTGGCACGAAAGATTTCCGCTAGGGAATCGACTATCCAGACTATTCGCTCATCTAAATCGTAACCGGCAATATATTGAAACAGGTTGCGCAAGAACGGATTACTTTTGGGAATCAGTTCAGCCGCTTCCTGCCGCGAAAACGTGGGTAAGGTGGGGTCGTGTAAACGCGCGGCAAACATGCCATAAGCGATGGTTTGCGCATAAACATCGGCAAATTCTTTGGCGCTAATATCGTGAATCAGAATGGCTTTGAACGCTTCCATTTGCTGCTGTAAAGTGCTGTCGTGTTGGTGTTGCTCGTCACTGTTTAACGCTAGCTCAATAATATTTGCAAGTAGCTTGGCTTTACCCGCCATCATGCTGGCGAGTTTGCTGGGCGATTTTAAAG
Source organism: uncultured Gammaproteobacteria bacterium (assembly GCA_965372825.1). Classification (GTDB taxonomy): domain Bacteria; phylum Pseudomonadota; class Gammaproteobacteria; order Methylococcales; family Methylomonadaceae; genus Methyloprofundus. The sequence continues at coordinate 3,516 of CBDVDU010000195.1, forward strand.
TTTGCCCAACGTAAGCCGCAAAGTCTTGGATTAGGTCAATAAAATTCTGAAAATTTTCTGTGTTGGCGCTGATGCCTTCAGTCGTTATATTTGCTAGATTGATATGTGCGACTTTTTCACCGTCTCTATAAAATTCAAACGTTAAATAATCGGTAATAATCAGATTAGCTAGGGAGTTTTTATAGCGCGTAAATTGTTCTTTGTATTCTTTGCTATTGAGGGGTTTGCCTATATCTTTAGCTTCTATATAGCCAATGGGGATATGCTTTTTAGTAAGGATATAGTCGGGCGCGCCACATTCAATATGCGCGGGTTCGTTGGTCACTAATATTTCCGGCAGCATCGCTTCTAGCAAATTTTGCAAATCGCCTCGATAGCTATGCTCTCGGGATATGCCGGTTTTATAGCGCTGATTTAGCTTGTCGAGGTAGCTTTGTATTTCTTGCATATTCTTCCTTGCTTAATTTTTGTAGGGCGTGGCTTTAGCCCACCCTTTATGCGTATAAAGGCGGGCTAAAGCCACGCCCTACAATCACACCATTGATACTTCTACGTGTCTGGGGCAATTTATTAGATGATCATTGACCATGCCGGTGGCTTGCATATAGGCGTAACAAATCGTTGATCCGACAAATTTAAAACCATGTTTTTTCAAGCTACGGCTCATTAAGTCAGATTCATCTGTTATAGCGGGGACTTGATCCATGCTTTGCCAAGCATTATTGATGGTTTGGCCGTTAACAAAAGACCAGATATAACGGTCAAAGCTACCGTATTCTTGTTGAATTTTGATAAACGCTTGTGCGTTAGTGATGGCAGATTTGATTTTTAATTTGTTTCTGATGATCTCAGGATTGGTGATTAATGCTTGTTGTTTTTGTTCGTTGTACTGGGCGATTTTTTGCACATCGAACTGATCAAAGGCTTGCTGGTAGCCAGCGCGTTTATTTAACACGGTCGCCCAACTTAACCCAGCTTGGGCACCTTCTAAAATCAGGAATTCAAATAATAATCGATCATCATGGACGGGCACGCCCCACTCAGTATCATGATAATGCTCTTCGGCAGGGCTAGATAAAGCCCAAGGGCATTTATTCATTTTTTCAACAAATCGCCTAAACCTGCAAAGGGGTTATGTGATCCACCGGAATTATTTTGGCTGTCTGTTTTCAAGCTGCCATGCTGCATTTCTTCGTATTTGGAATGTTCATTATCATGACAATAAAGGCATAATAATTCCCAGTTGCTTCCATCAGCGGGATTATCATCATGGTTATGATTTCTGTGATGTACCGTGAGCTCTTGTAAATTTTTATTGGTAAATTCACGCGTACAACGCCCGCATACCCAAGGGTACATTTTTAAGGCTTGGCCACGATAGGTTTTTTCACGGTCGGTTTGATGTTTACGTGCATCGGCGACCAGGCGCTCTGCCGCGCTCATATTTTGATTATTACTTGCCATAAGGTTTTCTAGTGTGAAAGTATAGTTGTAGGGCGTGACTTTAGCTCGCCTTTAGTAT
>CBDVDU010000196.1:0-5017 GCA_965372825.1 uncultured Gammaproteobacteria bacterium
AGGGCTGATGTAATTACGCCAAAAGTTAAACAGCTATTTTTTCACAGCCTCTCAGGCTGGTTTATATGATTTCTATTGAGGGGGGTGAAGCTATTAGTTTTCCCTCTAGTCTACTTTTGTACTACAAAGGCTTACTTTCCAATACAAAACGAACTAAAAATCTTCCCAAGTAGATCGTCAGAGGTAAACTCACCAGTGATTTCTGAGAGGTGATTTTGTGCTTGTCTGAGGTCTTCGGCCACCAACTCTCCGGCTAGATTGTTTTGTAATTGTTCTAGGGCATTTTGCACGAATTGCTCGCCTTTCGTTAAAGCTTCTATATGGCGGCGGCGGGAGATGAATACATTATCGGTTGCGCCATCAAAACCGACACTTTGTTTTAAGTGTTGTGTTAACAAATCCATGCCGATGTCTTGTTTTACTGAGAGATAAATTTGCGTGCCGTTTTCGTTCTCGATGATTTCTGGCTGGATTTTCAGTAAATCAATTTTGTTATAGATTTTGGTGATGCTGATATTATTGGGTAAGGTTTTTAAGATTGTATCTGGTTCCGTGTCATTGGCATCAATTAGTAATAAAATCTTATCTGCTTTTAGTATTTCTGCATGTGCTCGGCGTACGCCTTCTTGTTCGACGGCATTATCACTTTCGCGTAAACCTGCAGTATCAATAATATGCAGAGGCATGCCATCTATTTGTATGCGCTCTTTAAGTACGTCACGGGTTGTGCCGGCAATATCGGTGACAATCGCGGCATCATGGCCTGCTAATGCATTGAGTAAACTGGATTTACCTGCATTAGGCTTGCCAGCGAGCACGACTGTCATGCCATCACGTAGTAGACGACCTTGTTGAGCGGTGACTAAGATTGCTTGGATGGACTGCAATAAGCGAATAATACGATTTTCAACGACGCCATCACTTAAGAAATCAATTTCTTCATCAACAAAATCAATTGCGGCTTCAACATAGATACGCAGTTCAATTAGTTCTTCTACAAAGAAGTTAATTTGCTCGGAAAATACGCCTTGCATGGATTTTTGTGCGGAACGTGCGGATTGTTCTGTGCTGCTGGCAATTAAATCAGCAATAGCTTCAGCTTGTGCTAAATCTAACTTGCCATTTAAAAAGGCGCGTTCTGAAAACTCACCAGGATTAGCAATGCGTGCGCCTAAAGATAAAATACGCCTAAGCAGCATATCCAGAATAACAGAGCCACCATGTCCTTGAATTTCTACCGTATCTTCTCCGGTAAATGAAGCGGGATTGGGGAAGAATAAGGCTAAGCCTGAATCAATAATATTGCCATCAGCTTCACAAAAGGAAGCATAGTGAGCATGGCGCGCTTGGAGCGTTTTATTGGTTAATTGTTGGGCAATGGGCAGGGCATTATTACCTGAAATTCTAATAATCCCAACACCGCCATTTCCGGGAGGGGTAGCGATGGCTGCAATCGTATCTTGATGAGTGATATTCATAATGGCCTCAATAAAAAAGCCGAATCAGCTAATGCATGATTCGGCTTAGGGAGTAGATTTAATTCAACGTAGGGCAGACTTCAGTCCGTTTCTTTTGCAATGGCGGACTGAAGTCCGCCCTACTACAAATAATTAGTTATGCCCCGTATTAAAGTTTAGCGCTAATCAGTGCCAACAATTTTTTTAGTGATATACCATTGTTGGATAATTGATAAAGTGTTGTTTGTTACCCAGTATAAAACTAAACCTGATGGGAAGAACAAGAAGAACACAGTAAACACGATCGGGAACATACGCATGATTTTTGCCTGCAATGGATCAACCGGTGCAGGGTTTAGTCTTTGCTGTATGAACATACTAATACCCATTAATACAGGTAAGACAAAGTATGGATCTTTGGATGATAAATCTTGTACCCAGAATAGGAACGGCGCTTGTCTTAACTCAACCGTTTCAATCAATACCCAATAGAGAGAAATGAATACCGGAATCTGTACGATAACAGGTAAGCAGCCGCCCATAGGATTAACTTTTTCCTTACGGTACAAGCTCATCATTTCTTCATTAAACTTCTGTCTATCATCACCATAGCTTTCTTTTAGCTGTGCCAGGCGAGGCTGTAATCTACGCATTTTTGCCATTGATTTGTAGCTAGCAGCAGACAATGGGAAAAATAGTAATTTAATACAGAAGGTCACACCCATAATTGAGAAACCCCAATTTTTTACAAAGTCATGAATAAAATTCAATAAGCTGTAAATAGGTTTACCAATAATCGTTAACCAACTGTAATCCACTGTTAATTCTAAGCCTGGCGCTATAGCTTCCATCATAGGCTGAATCTTAGGGCCAGCAAATAATTGACTGTTAAAAACAACGCTGCTGTTTGCTGCTACTGTTGTTGGGTTTGGATATGAGCCAATAACATAACGTGAATTACTTAATTCTTTAGTAAAGAAATGCTCTTCATTAGCTGTAGGTGGAATCCATGCCGTAGCAAAGTAATGTTGAATCATGCCTGACCAGCCGCCTGTTGAGGTAACTTTAAGGTCGACATCAGCCATGTCATCAAATTCAATTTTCTGGAATTTTTCTTCTTCTGTATAAACAACAGCGCCGGCAAAAGTACGAATAAACGTATTACCCTGGCCATCGCTATAAGGCACTCGAAGTAATTGCGTATAAGGTCTACCTGACCAATCTTTTGTTGATTTATTGTCTACTTCTTGTGCTACTTTGATATCGTAACTACCGCGTGTAAAGGTATAGGTTTTGCTATAACTTAGGCCGTTATTATCTGTCCATGTTAAGGGAATAGTCAGCGTGTTTTCACCTGCTTTAAGCTCGTAGCTATATTGCTCAGCGTGTAACTGTACGTTGTGGTTTGGTAATGTTACAGACTCAGGACTGCTAATAAGACCGCTTTGACCTAAAAATAGTTTTTCTGAGCTGCCATCAAATAAGCGTACGGGGGCTGGCTCACCTTTTTCAAAAGGGTAATCTAAAAGATCAAGGTTACGTAAAGTACCGCCTTTAGTATCAATCTCTAGATGATAAACGTCAGTAGTAACAGTAATAATGCTATTTACAGCGCTCTCTAGGAAAGGTAGCTCAGATGATCCATCGCTATTTGATCCAGTGACCGGAACAAGGTTGCCATTACTATCAATAAAGGTTTGTTGGGCTGTAGTTTCAGGCTTTGGGCCATAGTCCGCTTGCCATGCTTCCCATAACATTAATGAAATCATCGATAAAATTACGATGAGTACAAATCTTATATTCTCCATTTTTACTTACCAACTTTTTTGGGTACAGGATCATCAATATCACCATCATGAAAAGGGTGACACCGTAGTAATCGTTTTATTGTGAGATAGGAGCCTATGAGTGCGCCGTGCATTGAAATTGCTTGCATAGCATAGCTCGAACAAGTGGGGTGAAAGCGACAATTATTTCCCAGCAGAGGACTTATAAAAAACTTATAAAATCTTAGTAGGGCTATGAGAAGGGTACGCATCGCTTAGTTACCTTGAGCCAATGCTTTGCTAAAGAATCTTGCAGTGTTTTTGAATCTGCTGTTGCCGCATTCCTGCGTGCGGTTACAACGAGATCAAGATGAGGCATCTGATGCTGTTGTAATCTAAAGCTTTCCCGGGCAGATCGTTTGATTTTATTTCTATCTACAGCGCGTCTAATATGTTTTTTTGCAATAGCAAGCCCTAGGCGGGGATGCTCTAGCTCATTAACAATAGCAAGCACTGTGAAATAGTTATCGGTTGATCTTTCCGGTTTTGCAAAAACACGTTTAAATTCAGCGGGTTCTCGTAGCCGTACAGACGGTGGAAAACTAAATGCTTTCTGAGTCAACGGTTAAAGAGCTAGTGTGTGACGACCTTTTGCTCTGCGTGCATTGATAACTCTACGACCGCCTACTGTTGCCATTCTTGCACGAAAACCATGAGTACGAGCGCGTTTGATTCTGCTTGGTTGGAAAGTTCTTTTCATCTTAATGATTCCTTAAGGTTAAAAATTGGATATAAAAGTTCTGGAATCATAGGTAATTTATTGTCTTTTGTCAATAACTTAAATGAGTGCAGCCAGTAACTTAGATAAGTGGCAACTTCGTATTATCTACTGGCAAAGTTAATACCAGTATTTAGTCTTTAATAAGCGATATAGGCAGGGCGGTGGCTTCAGTTCGCCAGCATCAAGTGACGGAGGTAAAAATGGGTGGATGAAAACTTAAGTCAGAAGCCGCTTTTACCAAGCAGGAAAAAGGGCTGTAGCTTATCGTATTGAGATTATTTTAAGTGCCTTTCGTTAGCTTTAAGGAATCAACATTCAATAACATCCAAAAGTTTCGGGTTTTATTTACTCTGTATTCCTAAGCCCTTTACGCTTTATATATAGAGTAGGCTGCAAGTACTTTGCCATTTTTGCCTTAAGAGACGTTGAGTTTTTGTATTGGTATAAAGACCTCTCCTATCGTCGAGGTGATCGTCTTATTCGTAGATTTGATTGTTTCGAGTACTTATATATAGGTACTCATTGAGTAACTTCTCATTAGTCGCAGGCAAATGCGTTTAAAAATATCGTCGTCCCCGAAGTTTACCCTGTCAAGCGTGGGCACAAGCTTAACAGGGAATCTACGCTGAACTTGGATTCCTGCCAACAACATGCAGGAATGACGAGATAAAAAAATTAGTTATACCTCATTGATGAGTGTTAGTAATACATAAAAATGTCGACTAATTCACAAAAATATACGTTTATTTATTGGGCACTGTCTAATAAATAAACACTAAAAATGGCTAAAGTAATTTTATGTAAAAGTTACAAGTCCATGAAAAATAACTATTTATCTTTGCCTGTGATGGTTGGCACGCTAACTGCATTATACCTTGTGGAAGCTGTCGTTAGCTTGGATTAGCAAACACTTCAATACTGTACGTTATCAAGCAAAAAGGCATAGTGATAACGACAGCTTCATTACACAACTAACAAGAAACGAGGAAAATAAACATGGCAATAAGTGCTGC
>CBDVDU010000197.1:0-4995 GCA_965372825.1 uncultured Gammaproteobacteria bacterium
GAGCAGGCACTTCACACTACTCATCCTACAAGAATGTTCAACGTGTCTGAACAGGTACTTACTAGCGGACTACAGTCCGCCCTACTCTACGCCCTGAATAAACCTAAAGTTTTTATTACACGCAAATGGCCTGAATCTGTCGAGGCTAAATTAAAAGAGCGCTATCAAGTTACCTTAAATGAGGACGATCGACCGCTCAGTGCTGAGGAGTTTAAATCCGCACTGCAACAATACGATGCCGTTTGCCCAACGGTCTGCGACTCTTTTCCTGCTGAAGTTATTAATGTCGCCAATAAGCGCTGTAAGATTCTGGCTAATTTCGGGGTCGGTTATAACCATATCGATGTAACCGCAGCTAAACAACAAGGTTTAGTTATTACCAATACACCTGGTGTATTGACCCATAGCACTGCCGATATAGCCATGACTTTATTATTGATGTCTGCTCGACGTGGAGCCGAAGGTGATCGTTTAGTTAGAAGCAAGCAATGGCAAGGTTGGTGCCCTACTCATATGTTGAGTAGCAACGTGACTGGCGCAACTTTAGGCTTGATTGGCTTTGGCCGTATAGCTCAAGCTATGGCTAGAAAAGCGCATCATGGCTTTGATATGAATATCATTTATTTCAATCCTAGCCCAGCAAACGAATATGTAGTTGATGACTTACGGGCAACACGCTGCGCGAGCCTAGAAGAACTCTTGCAAAAATCAGACTTCGTTTCATTACATTGCCTAGGAAATGCAGAAACTAAACATTTAATCAATAGCGACACACTTAAACTAATGAAAGCTGAAGCGCACTTAATTAATACCGCGCGTGGCGATGTCGTCGATACTCAAGCACTTATTACTGCTTTAAAAAAACAACAAATTGCCGGTGCTGGCCTAGATGTATACGAAGGCGAGCCCACAGTACCAGATGAATTATTAACACTAGATAATGTCTCACTACTCCCGCATTTAGGGAGCGCCACATTATCAACTAGAACTGCCATGGGTGAAAAAGCCTTAGCCAATTTAGATGCATTTTTTGCTGGCGAAGCTTTACCCGATCAAGTTATTTAACGGAGACACAATGAGTTTAGACAGTTATCAAAATGTAGATAGAGAAGAACTTGCTAAAGATCTTAACGCTATCCACGCCGAAGTTTTAGCCCATATGGGCGAGGATGATTTCAAACATTTAAAGAAAATGGAACGCTGGGGTAGAGCTTGCTCATTACTGGGTTACGCTACCGCATGGATTTTTCCAAACCCTATTTCAGCTCTACTCATCAGCCAAGGTAGTTTTACCCGCTGGACACAAATGACCCATCCGATTGTGCACAAAGGCTACGATAAAGTAGATGGCGTACCTGAGCGCTATACTAGCAAGAAGTTTGCTGTAGGTTGGCGTCGTTTTATTGATTGGCCTGATTGGATCACTCCCGCTGGCTGGCATCAAGAGCATGATATTCTGCATCACTATAATTTAGGCGAAAAACTAGACCCTGATCATTTACAATACAATCTGGAATGGCTAAGAGAATCAAAAATACCGATGGCTTTTCGCTTCTTATTAGTGGGCTTATTTACTACCGTGTGGAAAATTCTGTATTACACCCCTAGAACACACAAAGAGTTACGTATCAGCAATGCTCGTCAAAATCGTGAGCCTGAACCAGATATGAGCCGCATTAAAGCTTGGAGCCTATTCAGCAAACAGGGGCGCGCTTTATGGTTTGAAAGTATGCTACCTTATGCGGCTTTTCGCTTCGTACTGTTGCCCGCACTGTTTTTACCTTTAGGAACATTTGCTGCGACTAGCGTTTTATTAACATCAATTTTGGCAGAATTATTTACTAATATGCATACCTTTTTAGTCATCGTACCTAATCATGCGGGTGATGATGTGATGATGTTCGAGGAAAAAGGTAAAGGGCGCGGAGAATTTTACTTACGTCAGATTCTAGGATCCGCGAACTACCCAACAGGCTCTGATTTTAATGATTTCTTTTATGGTTGGTTGAATTACCAAATTGAACATCACTTATGGCCCGATATTCCTTTAAGCCAATATCAGTTTGCACAACCAAAAGTAGTAGAAGTGTGTAAAAAACATGGCATACCTTATCTTCAAGATTCAGTATTTAAGCGCTTAGGAAAAGCTTTAGATATTATGGTTGGACGGACGTCCATGTTAAAGCCTAGAACAAATACCACTGCCTCATCAAATAGCGAGCCAGCGAATACAGCTGAAGCTGCTTAGAGAGATAGATCATTGAGCAAGGGTAAGAGCCCTTGCTCAGTTTATATAGCTTTTACCAGCCGCGCTTAACCATTTTGCATTGCACAGTAACATCCTTCATATAACAACGGTATTTTTCCGCGCCTTCATACTCTCCTTCACACGCTTCACAGATTATCTCACCTTGATCAAGCACTTTATCCTTACCCCAACCATAAGCAACTTGATTACATAACTTAGTGGTATATTTATTAAAACGATAACCAGTAGAGGCTTGTTTCTCAGCCTTTGCTTTATCTTTACAGCCGGGTGTAGGCTTTAAATCCCCTGTTATAGACTTATATTCCCACTCATCAACACTTAGCGCATAAGATGGACTAGCGAAAACAAACAATAGTACCAACAAACTAAATAATTTTAATTTCATAACTTCCTCTTCTTTTCATTATTATTTTTAAGGCTGTTATTTTACCACTGTAGTAAAAGGAATGAAACACAGAGAATAAGCATTTAACTATAAGCTTCATCTTCCACAAAAAAAATTCTTCATGCTATAATTGAAAAAATTGTACTACGTACCAGACTCAGGAGCTTAAAAAATGAAACACATGATAAAACTATTACCTCTAGCGGCACTATTGTTTGCTGCTTCTGTACACGCAGAAAAAACCATACCGCTAGAAGATAATTCTCAAATTCTTGGTCACTGGGAGATTTACGCCGAAACTGCTGCTCTACATAAAAGGAGGAAACAAGTACAAAATAAGTGGCACTTTCGTGATGATGGAATCTTATCTTCCACTGCCTTTGACCCAAGATTAGACGCTCAAGCAACGGTTCAAGTTAAATACAGCGTTGAAAATGGCGCAATTCAAAAGCAAACTCAGCCTGGCAGAGAAAAGTATGAAACCTGTAACGTCATCAAGTTAGAAGGCGATGATATGACTTTACATTGCAAATATCTTTACTATCTTTTAAAAAGAAAATAAGCGCTTAGCAAATTAAATAATGGACACTCATTCCTGTAGCCTTTAAGCAGGAATGAGTAAATCAGCACAACGCGTCAGATTTAGGCGATCATCGCCAATTCATAATCATCCAGCGCCCTCGGTACTTCAACCAACTCCAGTTCAACTTCAGGCAATAACTCATTAGCCCCAAAAAAATCAACAACCTCAGGGCTTAATACGGTATCAGCCGCCAATTGCTCAATAACTTCAGGTGTTTCTGCTTTTATTTGCTGCCAATAATTACAAGCTTCTATTTGTTGCATCATATACTCTCATATTGAAAACTCCAGTATCAGCTATTTATATGAAAAACGCATGACAAACTCGGCTAACTTTCTGCTTGTGATAAATCATCCTCAGAACCCAGCAGGATAGCAATCCAATGTGTCTCAGGATTTTTTTCTAAAATAATCTTGGCAATCATCGTAAAAGGCACCGATAGCAACATACCAACACTACCAAATACCCAGCCCCAAAAGGTTAACGATAAAAAAACAACGAGCGTTGATAAGCCCAAGCCTTTACCCATAATTCGCGGTTCCCAAACATTACCCACCAGCATATTAACTAGAAAATAGCCTAACATAACTAGTAAGCTGCTATCCACACCCAACTGCACCAAACTTAATAAAACAGTTGGCACGGCGGCAATAATGGAGCCAATCGTCGGCACAAAATTCAGCATAAAAGCAATTACGCCCCACAGCACTGGGAAATCAACACCAATAATTGACAACCACACGGTAATCAACAGCCCAGTAACCAAGCTCGTAACTGCCTTTATCGCAAGATACTGATTTATGCTACGAATAATTTCACGAGAATTATGACTTAAATTAGACTCGCCAAAAGCAGCATTAATCTTTTTCGGTAAAGCATAACTTTCAAATAAAATAAAGATCGCGGTTAACTGAATCATAAATATATCAGCAAAGACTGCGCCTAAACTAGTAACAAGCCCACCTATAAACTTCATGATTTTACTGGAATCAAATTCATTCAATATATCAATATTAAATGCGTGCTCTAAACCATGTTTAGATAACCAGTCAATTAAAACGGCAGATTGTTGATTAAGATTTTGTTGGTAAACAGGAAGTTGCTTGGAAAAAGCATCAACAGAACTGACGACATAAATACCCGAAGCACCCACCACAATAAATAACGCCCCAACCACCAAGAACACAGCCAATGAAGAAGAGATGCCTTTGTTATTCAGCCATGCCAAGGGTGGCAAACAAATAATAGCGATGAAAACCGATAGAAATAAGGGGTTTAAAATAGGTGCTGCTGCTTTCATGCCAGCAATAATAATACAAATGGCTGCCAGTGAAATAAGGATAGGAACGCGTTTAGGGAGCATATTTATGTCATATATTGAGGTTAGCTACACTCTACCACTCCTTCATACTTTAACGGGAATAACAGAGATACGTTGTCATATCATACTAACAACGCGAACCATTTTCTATTATGGCTGAGACTAATACCCAATGCTGTTGACTCAAGAAGAAACTCCTTCTCCAGCGGGAGAAGGCTGGGATGAGGGGAATTATAAATGCATGACTTTACTTTCCTCACCCAACCCTCTCCAACAAGAAAGGGCTTAAGTCAACAGCATTGAGGCTCAAACCGTAACTTCTCATTATTCACGGGTAAATACATATAAAAATACGTCACCCCCGAAGTCTACCTAGTCAAGCGATTGGGCACAAGCTTTATAGGGAATCCACCTTAAGGAATCAAAATTCAATAACA
>CBDVDU010000198.1:0-4973 GCA_965372825.1 uncultured Gammaproteobacteria bacterium
GAGATCATTCCAACTGAAGCAAAAATCCTGCGTTATAATTTCGGGATGTTATTTCATGCGCGTTCCTTAGGAATTAAAATTCAATAGTATCCGAAAGTACTGCCAGTCCTTTGAGGGCTGGCAGTACTTCATAATCTAAAGTTTCGGGTTTTATTTAATATGTATTCCTTGGTATAACTTGCGGACTAAAGTCCGCCCTTGTATGGAATCGCGGCTAAAAGCCCTTTCACAAAATTAATGACAAGGAAAGGCGACGCTATGACGTGTGTCATGGGCGGCGTTGTGCGCCATATCCATAGGTGTAAAACCAACACCGAATAAAATAACGATACCTAGAGCCGCCGCGGCAAAAAGTTGTAAATTTTTGCTGCTTGCGAGGGCGATATTATGTTCTTGAGCGAGTGAATTATTAGTATTCATAGCTGAGCCTATATTAATCTGTGGATTGTAAGGGAGAAATGCCGTCTATAAATCGCTGGCATAAAAAACCGGTAGTTGAGCCAATTATAAGCCACAACAAGGCATTTGCAATACTGGTTTGCAGGACAAATTGATGCCATAGGCCGGTTAAGGCTTGTACTGCATTTGGATCTGGATGGCTAAATCCATGAAGTTCAGGTGCTGGCGCGCCGATTAAATGTGGCAGGAGTATAAGAATCGCTCCTGCACCTTTGTAATAGCGTGGGCTAAAAGCTAATACGGCTAAACCAGTAGCGCTAAGAGTTACAGTAAGGAGCCACCAGTTTTGTCGTGAATTTAGGTCTGCTGCATCCATCCCTGGTATTTCTGGGGGTAAGCCTAAGCTAGGGGCAACAAAAATGGATAAATAAGCGCCTATGCCCCAAGCCAAACCTTTTAATGCTGAGCTAGCGCCTCGATAGGTAATGGCACAAGCTAATAACAAGCTATAGGCTAAACTCATTAAGAAATTAGCCAGCCAAGTAAAGAAGAAACGCTCGATGCCATCTTCAGGAGTCCAATGTTCGGCTTGTTCAGAGGCTATAGGCTCGGCAACTTCATAAACTTCAGCAGCAAAAATAAGCGGGCTAATAAAATAAGTTTGATATAAGCTAAAAATCACGCTGGCAATAATTGCCGTTAAACTTGCGCTAAGAAAAATTTGGCGAAAATACATGGTTTGGGTAGTAAGTAAGAGGAGTGGGTCTAATGTCGTCTGTATGTCGCTTGCGATTCGTAGAGCTAGGTATCGACAGAAGTTTAATAGCCTTCTCCTGGGAGAAGGTTGGATGAGGGAAATAAATAAGGCCTTGATTTTATTCTCCTCACCCCAGCCCTCTCCAGCAGGAGAGGGAGCTATCCTGACTTGCAACTTGTTGTATTTTAATGTTAAAAGTTGTGTTGCATACCTATGTACAAGTAATGCTACTTAAATAGGCTGCTGTAAATCATTCTGCCATTGTGCTACCTTAATTTTTAAATCTTCTAAATCCAGCGTAGTGAGTTGTTTATTTTTTAAACAGTGTTTACCTGCCACCCAAACATCGCTGACTTGATGGCGCGATGCAGAATAAACTAAATGCGTAATGGCATTATAAATTGGCTGGGTTTCTATGTCGGATAAATCAATAGCGCATAAATCAGCAGCTTTGCCGATTGTTAATGAACCGGTAATATCATCTATGCCGAGTGCTTTAGCCCCATTTAAAGTTGCCATGCGTAATGCCGTGGCAGCGGAAACAGCGCTGGCATCTTTTGCTACACCTTTGGCTAAGAGTGCTGCAGTACGCATTTCACCGAACATATCTAAATCATTATTACTCGCGGCACCATCTGTGCCTAATGCGACATTAATTCCTGCATCTAAACATTTTTGTACCGGACAAAAACCACTAGCGAGTTTTAAATTAGATTCAGGACAGTGCACAATATGTGCGCCGGCTTGCGCGAATTTTTTAATTTCCGCATCAGTCAATTGCGTCATATGTACGGCAATAAACGATGGCGTGATTAAACCTAATTTATGTAAGCGATGTAAGGGGCGCTGATCGCCTTGGGTTACTTCATGTTGAGTTTCATGCACATGCATATGAATAGGCAAATTAAGTTCTTCTGCCAAAGTGCTGATTTGTTTTAAAGGCTCATCTGAAACCGTATACGGTGCATGCGGCGCAAAGGGCGTACGTACTAAAGATTCATGACGTAGCTCTTCATGCAGTGCCAAGCCTTTTTCTATGTAGTGCTCTGGACCATCCGCCCAAGCAGTCGGGAAGTCGATTAGAATTAACCCGACATTAGCGCGTATGCCATGATGTATTGCTTGGCGCGCGGTAATTTCTGGAAAAAAATACATATCATTAAAGCAGGTCGTGCCGCCGCGTAACATTTCTGCTATCGCTAAATCTGTGCCATCGCGTACGAAAGCTTCGTTAACCCATTTTTTTTCTAGCGGCCAGATATGATTTTCTAACCAATCCATTAAATGCAAATCAGCGGAAATACCGCGAAATAAAGTCATCGCTAAATGCGTATGCGCATTGATTAAACCGGGAATCAAGGCGTGATCGGCTAAAACTTCTAATTGCTTGGGCTGGTATTTCTCATGGGCTTGTTGTGCGGGTAAAATATCCAGAATACGGCCTTCATGTATGATTAAGGCATGATTTTCAAGAATTACATCATGAGGTTCTACGGGTATAATCCAGCGTGCTTGAATAAGCGTATCAACTTGCATAATTAAAAGGTTTATTAAAATGAAACAGCTAAGAGAGTATGGGCATTAATGGAACAAAAACTCAATGTCCATGCGTTAGTATGGCAAGATCAAAAGTTATCAGTATTAGATCAACGGAAACTACCTGAGATCGTGCATTATGAGGTGTATGTTACTGCGCCTGAGGTTGCTGAAGCAATAAAAACTATGCAAGTGCGTGGTGCGCCTGCGATTGGTATTGCGGCAGCTTATGCCGTGGCTTTATCTGTGCAGCAGCATTATCAGTCGGATAATAGTGTATGGCGGCAAGAGGTTGCAGCAGAAATCAAGCTATTAGCCACGTCTCGACCCACGGCGGTGAATTTGTTTTGGGCTTTAGAGGTCATGCAAACAAAATTGGCACAATTAGAAGGCTCGCCAGTTGAGGCGGTAATTCAATTAGCGCAAGAAATTCATCAACAAGATATAGCTGCCAACCTGAAAATGGGTGAATTAGGTGCGGATATTTTAGCTGATGCACAAGGTTTGTTAACACATTGTAATGCGGGTGCATTAGCTACGGGCGGTTATGGTACAGCATTAGGTGTGATTCGTAGCGCCTATCAACGCCAAGCGCGACATATTTATGCGGATGAAACGCGGCCTTGGTTGCAAGGTGCGCGTTTAACGGTATGGGAATTAGCAGAAGATGATATTCCATCGACGTTAATTGCGGATTCAGCAGCAGCTATGTTAATGAAAAGCGGGCAGGTGGATTGGATTATCGTCGGTGCAGATCGCATTGCTGCGAATGGTGATGTTGCCAATAAAATAGGGACTTATTCTTTGGCGGTTTTGGCTAAATACCATGGAGTGAAATTAATGGTTGTAGCGCCGACCTCAACTATAGATTTTGCCATGCAATCAGGTGATGATATTGAAATAGAGCAACGTGCCGCTAATGAATTTTTGCCGCAATGTTATGACCAAGCTGATAGCTTAATTGACGCTTGGAATCCCGTATTTGATGTGACACCAGCGGAATTAGTCAGTGTTATTGTGACTGAGCGCGGTGCAGTATTTAATCCTGTAGAAAAGGGTGTTGGAGAATTAAATAATGAATAGTGAATTTGATAAAAAAGCAGGTTTAAATCCTTTATTAGCCGTACAAAGTTTATTGCAAGGCATGTCTATGCTGATGCGTAAGGAATTAAGAAAGTTTATTTTAATTCCAATGCTGATTAATTTACTGCTGTATTCGACTATGTTGTATTTTGGTTATCACTATGTCGGCGTGTTAGTTGCGCAATTTATACCGGATTGGTTGCAATGGTTAAGTTGGCTTATTTATCCGGTGTTTTTTATCAGCTTTTTTGTTGCAGGATTTTTTACTTTTACCTTATTGGCAAATTTAATTTCCTCGCCTTTTTACGGCGGTTTATCAGCGAAAACTCAACAAATTATACGCAGTGATGCTGCGCCAATTCAGGAGCAAGCACTATCCAAGGTGTTATTTTCCGAATTAAAACGTATCGCTTATCTATTAAGCCGTGCTATTCCAATTGCTATTATTTCGGTGATTCCTGGCGTGAATTTGATTGCGCCAGTATTGTGGGGTTTGTTTGGCGCGTGGGGTATGAGCATGGAGTATTTTGCTTATCCACTGGAAAATCAGGGCTTGTTATTTAAAGAACAACGTGAGGCATTAAAAACCGTACGTATCGGTGCGCTGAGTTTTGGTGGTATAGTTTTATTGGTTTTAACTATTCCTGTGTTAAATATAGTGATGCCGCCGATTGCAGTGATTAGTGCGACGATTTATAGAGATAAATTGGTAGTGAAGCAATTGTAAGTAGGTAAAGACAAACGGGGCAGGTTTTGCAATCCCTGAATTCAGGTACACCTTTTAAACGAGAAAACAGCATTATGAAAACTTTGATTATTTTTTTAACGACAATACTTATTTCTGGATGCTATTACTATCCGCCAGCTCCAGTAAGTTACTCTACTAGGGTTAGTGTTAGTAAGTTTGATCAATCTTGGTCGGCAGCGATTGGCGCATTTTCTGATCAAGGGGTGCGCATTACTGCTCAAGATCGTGGGGCAGGTGTTATACAAGGGACTCTGAATGGGGTAGAGGTAGCTGCGAGCATACGTGCTCAAGCAGATAACAGTGTGCGTGTTCAGTTTGACTCATCGGATGCTACTACAGCAATTATTCAGCGTATCACAGGCTCATACAATAGCCGGATGGGGCGTTAGATAGTTTCAATAAACTTGATTTTGAAGCTAGTAAGGAGCGAGGTATTATTGAGTTCTCGTT
>CBDVDU010000199.1:0-4896 GCA_965372825.1 uncultured Gammaproteobacteria bacterium
TAAGTGTTGCCCGAGATTTTGGGCGTATTCATGAAATATCATCCATCCTAATTCGTTATGGTTTTGGGGATATGGTGCGCCGTTTAGGTGTCGCGAGTATCGTTGAAAGTGCGGGGCATGTATTAAAGTGGAAAGAAGTTGAAGATTTAACTAAGATTGAGCCGCCGGTACGCGTGCGTCGCGCACTAGAAGAAATGGGCCCGACCTTTGTTAAGTTGGGGCAGATTCTGGCCACGCGCTCTGATTTATTTTCGCCCGAGTGGCTAAAAGAATTTAAAAAGCTTCAGGATCAAGTGCAGACCGTTCCTTATGCGGAGCTTATAGCTCAAGTTGAAGAAGATTTAGGTGCCAAACCTGAGGAAATATTTGCTGAGTTTTCTTATCAGCCGATTGCTGCTGCTTCTATGAGCCAAGTTTATAAGGCACGCTTGCATGAGGGTAGCGAAGTTATTGTTAAAATTCGTCGCCCGGGTATTCGATCTGTTGTGGAAGCAGATTTGCGTTTGCTAGCTCAATTAGCAGATATTGCTGAGCAGGAAATTAAAGCATTACAGCGCTATCACCCTAAAGAAATAGCGCATCAATTTACCTTATCTATGCGCCGTGAGCTTGATTTAGCCGCAGAATGTCGTAATGCAGAGCGTATGATGGCTAATTTTTCAGGTGACGACAATATTGTTTTTCCTAAAGTTTATTGGCAATGGACGAGTGAGCGTATCAATGTTCAGGAGTTCATTGATGGGATAGCGGGCAATGATATAGAGGCGCTTGAACAATCGGGATTAGATCGAAAGCTATTAGCTAAACACGGTGTAGAAGCTGTTTTTAAGATGATTTTGGAGGATGGCTTTTTTCATGCAGACCCGCATCCAGGGAATTGCTTTTATTTGCCTGATAACCGGCTCGCCTTTATTGATTTTGGCATGGTCGGGCGCTTATCTGAAGTGCGGCGTGATCAAGTTTTAAATTTATTACGGGGCTTAATTGATAAAGATTCGCCGCGCGTTGTTAAAGTTTTATTGCTGTGGAGTACCAATGCTCACCCTGAGAATAGGGAGGGTTTTACGCTTGATATTGATGAGTTTATTGATCAATATCACGACATTCCTTTAAAAGAACTTAATATTGCGGATCTATTAAATAGATTAACAACCTTGCTACGCGATCATCAGCTAAATTTACCGCCAGATTTAACCTTATTGCTGAAAGCTTTTATTACCTTAGATGGGTTTGGGCGGCAGTTAGATCCAGACTTTAATCTCGTTCAGGAAGCGACACCTCAATTAAAACGTATCTTTTTAGAGCGCTATAGTCCTTCTGAATTGTTTAGACGCGGAAAAGGTAATTTGTTTAATTTGGCTGAATTATTATCCGATTTACCGCGAGACCTGCATCAATTAATAGAGTCGCTACGCTATGGCTCTATCGGTGTAAAAATAGACCTTAATAAGCCTGTGTGGTTGTCTAAGGAACTCGATCGCTCCATTAATCGTCTGTCAGTTAGTTTGGTAACGTCGGCTTTAATTGTTGGTAGTTCTATCGTGACCACTGTTCAAGGTGGGACTTCTTCCGTGTTTGGTTTGATGGGCTTTGTCGGGGCTTTTGTTGGTGGTATCTGGTTACTATTTTCGATTTGGCGTAGTGGGTAATATTGATTAAAAATACCCTCATTGTTTCAGCTAATAACCTTCACAATACGTTTATATTTCTAGCCAAGCTTATCTTTTAGGTAGGATTAACATAATGACACTTTATATAATGAAATCTCCAATCAAGGGTTCCCCCGCTTATTTTATTAAACGGGTATTCATCAGTGGGCTATTGATAATGCTTACTGGCTGTGACGGTGCTGCTGAAATACCTAAACAACCTATACGCACCGTGCGTGTTGAAACAGTATCGGTAAATAATACTTTATTGCAAAGGCGCTTTGTCGGGCGGATTGAAGCGGTTAGCACTATCGATTTGTCCTTCCAGGTTTCGGGTCGAATGGTTGATTTACCAGCGAAAGAAGGGCTGTTTATTGCCAAAGGTAAAGTGATTGCTGCATTAGATAATAATGATTATCGCTTGGTTAAAGAACAAGCCCAAGCACAGTATGATCTAGCTCAATTGGATGTCGTGCGTAAGCGTAACCTATTAAAATCAGGTTCTTTACCCAAATCGATGCTAGATCAAGCGGAAACCCAGTATACGGTTAGCCAGATTGCCTTACAAACAGCCAAAAGGAATCTTTCTTATACGCGGATTATTGCCCCGTTTGATGCGCTGGTCAGTCAGCGTCTGATTGATAATTATACCAATGTCGCTGCGTATCAGAAAATAGTACGAGTACAGGATTTAACCGAACTACGGGTACACATCAATATCCCGGAAAACATGGTTAAATTGCTCAAGAAAACCAGAGAATTTAATGCCGTCGTTGTTTTTAAAGACCGTCCTAAGCAATATTTTCCACTGAGTTACCGAGAACATATGACCGAAGCAGGTCGTGTGGCGCAGACTTATGAAGTCATTTTTGGCTTACCCAGAGAACAACATCAACATGTATTGCCGGGTATGACCGTGGCTGTGATTATTAGTAAAAAAGAGGAAGCAGGAGCGCCTAAATTTGCTATTCCTGTGTCAGCCATCGACTATGATGAGGAAGGTAAGCCGAGGGTTTGGATTTTTGATGCAAAAAGTAACACCGTTGCCTCGCGTAGTGTTGTGCTAGGCACCATCAAGAAATATAAAATACCCGTGTTATCTGGCTTGCAACAAGATGATCAAATCGTTACTGCTGGGGCGCATTTACTGCGTGAAGGTATGACTGTTCGCCGTTTTGTTGCATTCTAGGAGTTACTTATGAGTTTAGAAATTGCACGTAGTTCCATTGAGCGCCCCGTCAATACCTGGTTACTGGTTTTGCTATGCCTCTTCGGTGGCTTATGGGGCCTAGATAGCGTCGGTCGATTGGAAGATCCAAGCTTTACCATTAAACAGGCTGTAGTGGTCACGGCTTATCCAGGTGCAACCGCTGTTGAAGTAGAGCAAGAGGTGACTGAAACGCTTGAGTCAATGATTCAACAATTACCACAGCTTAAAAAGATTACCTCCAAGTCCAAACCTGGAGTTTCTGAAATTACCGTGGAAATTAAAGATACCTACGATAAGCACACTATGCCACAGGTCTGGGATGAACTGCGGCGCAAGGTCAATGATGCGCAAAGAAACTTACCTTCCGGTACCCAGCCATCCATTGTTAATGATGATTTTGGTGATGTTTACGGAATTTTTTATGCAGTGACAGCTTCCGGCTTTTCTACGAAAGAAATTCTGGATATTTCCACGTTTTTACGCCGCGAGCTTTTAACCGTGTC
Source organism: uncultured Gammaproteobacteria bacterium (assembly GCA_965372825.1). Lineage (GTDB taxonomy): Bacteria > Pseudomonadota > Gammaproteobacteria > Methylococcales > Methylomonadaceae > Methyloprofundus. Next base: position 3,363 of record CBDVDU010000199.1, read on the forward strand.
TAATGTCGCTAAGGTTGAAACAGCGGGAGCGCGCACGGAAACGATTTATATCGAAATTTCCAGTGATCGTATCACCCGCTTAGGTCTGTCTACACAAGAAATTCTTGCCATCATACAATCTGAAAATACCATCAGTGATGCGGGTGCTGTCACGCTGAATGGCCGTCGAATTCGTATCACTTCGGGTGAAGGTTTTGATTCACTGACGCAGATTGAAAATTTACGCATCGGTAAACCCGGCACCACTGAGCAAATCAGTTTAATTGATATTGCGACCATTCGCCGTGAACCCACAGAAATACCTGAGCATTTAGTGCGATTTAATGGTCAAGAAGCCTTTAGCCTTGCTATTTCAGGTATCTCTGATGCCAATATTGTGACTGTCGGAAAAGCGGTAGAAGCGCGATTGGAAGAACTCAAATTGCGCATTCCCCTCGGTGTTGAGATTAGCCCCATTTACGAGCAGCATAAAGTGGTTGATGAATCCATTAATGGCTTTATTAATAACCTCATTATATCGGTTTTTATTGTTATCTTGGTCTTATGCTTAATGATGGGTTGGCGCATAGGGTTGATTGTCGGGGCAACCTTATTGCTGACGGTATTAGGGACATTGCTATGTATGAAGTTGTTTAGCATTGATATGGAGCGTATCTCGCTGGGAGCTTTGATTATTGCCATGGGCATGATGGTGGATAATGCCATTGTAGTCGCTGAAGGTATGTTAATTAATATGCAGCGTGGAATGCCCGCAAAAGAAGCGGCTTGTACGGCAACAGACCGCACGCAAATCCCTTTGCTTGGGGCAACTGTTATCGGCATTATGGCATTTTCAGGCATAGGCTTATCCGATGATATTACTGGTGAATTTTTATTTTCTTTATTTGCCGTTATCTGTTTTTCGCTGTTATTAAGCTGGATATTAGCGATTACTGTGACACCGCTCTTTGGCTATTTGTTTCTGAAAGTCAAAGCAGCAGACAGTACCGTTGATCCTTATGCCGGCCCCGTGTACCGAGCGTACCAAACGGTGCTTAAAGGCGTATTGCATGCGCGTGTATTGACCGTTATTGTACTGGTGCTAGTCACTATTGCGTGTTTTGCAGGCTTTGGCACGGTTAAACAGCAGTTCTTTCCCTATTCAAATACCCCGCTATTTTACCTTAACTATCAACTGGCAGAAGGCGCTGATATTCGCGCAACGGCTAAAGATATGACAGAAATTGAAAAGCGTATTCAAACGAAAAAAGAGGTCGTTTCGGTTGCCAGTTTTATCGGTCGAGGCGCAAGTCGCTATATGCTCACCTATACGCCGGAACAACCCAACACGTCTTATGGGCAATTTATTATTCGTGTGACAGAGACTGATTTAATTGATGCACTGGCAGCTGAACTGAAACAAGAATTGAGTGATGCCTATCCAGATGCAGAAATACGTACTGAACGTCTGGTTTTTGGCTCAAGTGTGGCGGCTAAAATTGAAGCGCGTTTTTCAGGTTCAGACCCAGCTATCTTGCGTCAACTAGGCTCTCAA
>CBDVDU010000200.1:0-4888 GCA_965372825.1 uncultured Gammaproteobacteria bacterium
AAGGTTAGTTTTTATCCAAGTTCATCGCGTTGTTGGAGTTTATCGGTTATCTTCCTGCGTCAGGTGAGCTTGTCGTTATATTTCTTGATGCTTTATTAACAGGTGCTATAATTAGCACTTGTTAATAATTTATTAAAGGCTCTCCTCATGCAAATAAAGTTCTCAGAAGATGTTATTCCTCTTTCAGAGCTCAAAGTTAATCCTGGGAAAATTATAAATCGTGCTAAAGATGCTCATCGACCAATCCTTCTTACTAGTCGAGGAAAAGGAATCGCTGTAGTCCAAGGGCTTGCTGAGTATGAAGAAAACCAAGAAAATCGGGAGTTTATGAAAGCCATTACTCAGGGGCTCATAGAAATAAAGGAAGGCAGTGAATTCGGGTTAAATGAGGTTAAAAAGAAATTGGGTATAAGCTGAGTGAAAATTTTTATTTCCAATTCAGCTTTTAGTGATATTGAAAGCATCAAAGAATACTATGAGAATGAAGGTATTTCTCATGTTGGTAAGCAATATGTAGTTTCAATTATTGACCATATTCAAACTTTAAGTGACAACCCAGATATTGGAAGAAAAGTTCCAGAATTTGACGAAGAAAAAATAAGGGAACTTATTCATTCACCATTTCGAATTGTTTATTTAAGGGAAAAAAATTCAATTCATATTATTAGGGTATGGCGTAGTGAGAGATTGCTTGTGCTGCCAGAAAATGAAATATAACGAACAAGGTTAGATTGCGAAGTAGGTTCTCCTACAGGGGACTTGCACCCCATTAGTTCACGCCCATGCTGGGCGTACCCAAGGCAAATCCAGCTGACCGTTTAAAGCGTCACTTTTTTTGCAAAAAGCAGCAAAAAAACTGCCCCTTTAAACGGCCGCTGATTTGGTCGTTATGTTTCACAAATACATATTGACGTTACGTACGGTATAGCATATCTTTGTTATCGAGGTGAATATATGACTATTCTTAATGTAACAGAAGCGCGATCTAAACTTTACAAGTTGATTGATGAAACAGCAATTACTCATCAGCCAATTACAATAAAAGGGAAAAGAAGTAATGCTGTTCTAGTTTCTGAAGAAGACTGGAATGCTATTTCTGAAACGCTATACCTGTTATCAGTACCTAATATGAGAGAGTCTATAAAAAGCGGACTTAAAGAAAGTATTGATTCATGCTCTAAGGAACTTGATTGGTGAGTTGGGAGTTAATATATACAAAGCACTATCAAATTCGCTCGAATCCTGATTGATAGCCACTAGGTCGCCTAGACATTTAAGCAGTTGCCCAACTGACATCTTCAAACAATAAAGATCACTGCGTGTTAAACAAATCTCCCCAGATAAGAGCGTAAACTGTCGCCACACTGCCTTGCCATTTACCGTATCTCGCGAACCTGTGGGTTTCGTTATCATGGGCTAACTGACCCCTGAGACTCGGGTTTCCTTCTCACAAACCCTCACGAATTTGCAATTGCCGTCGGCTAGTAGTTATACTTATTCAAAATATAAATAAGGTAGGTTCTCCTACAGGGGGCTTGCACCCCATTAGTTTACGCCCATGCTGGGCGTACCAAAAAATCCCAGTCGACCGCTGGCAGCGCAGTCTTTTTTTAAAGGTCATGTTATATCAAGGTTCAGTCTGTTTGCAGAGGGCTTTGTATATCTGCCAGCGACCACTGAATTTGGAGTTATACATATTGAAACACAAATATTTTGCATGGATTCCGTGAATCCATTATTATGCACAAATGATTATTTCATTTGCAAATAAAGCCACATCAGATTTATATCATGGGAAACCAAGTGGTCGCGTTAGGAAATTACCATCACAAATTTTGGAATCCTCACTACACAAACTTGATGTTCTAAACGCAGCACAAATCCTTGATGATTTACGCTCGCCACCTGGAAATAGATTAGAATCTCTAACGGGAGATTATTCTGGGTTTCACAGCATCCGAATCAATTCTCAATGGCGTATTGTGTTTAGATGGGAAGGCTCAAATGCTCATGATGTCGAAATTATTGATTATCATTGATGAAAGAGGTATTAAAATGATTCCATTACATAGAAAAGCAACCCACCCAGGCATTATTTTACTTAAAGAATTTATTGAACCAATGGAGATTACACAAAAGGCTTTAGCCCTTCATGTTGGTATTCCTGTTCAAAGAGTTAATGAAATTGTAAGAGGAAAAAGAGGTGTATCTCCAAATACTGCATGGCTATTTTCAGAAGCATTTAAAACTACACCTGAATTTTGGTTAAATTTACAAAACACTTATGATTTATCCATTCATAAACCAAAAATACATATCCAGCCATTAGAGGCAATAAATGTATAAATCGCCATTATGAATAATGAAACTTAACCCACTGCTCTTCAACCGAGACTAAACCTTGCGATTTTAGCAAGTTGTACCGCCTTAGTTTTCGCCTGGCGATAATACCCCTTTGAACTCATACCCGGACTAATTACCGCTGACTTGGAAACGCCTAGTCGCATCAGTTTACGAAAATGTGTGAGGCGGTTTGGTACCGGACTCCCTCATGAATAATCTTATCCCAAAACTGCTGCCATCTATTTGTAGTCTGAACTAATGCACGCAAACTTTAGTAATAAAAGGAAAAAGAAGTAATGCTGTTCTAGTTTCTGAAGAATTAGTTGGCAGATTTAAGAGAAACTGCGCAGGATTTTTCTAATGCACCTTATTTAGGTAGGTATGCCCTTAAACAACTAAGGAATCAAAATTCAATAATACCCGACAGCACCGCCAGTCCTTCGGGGACTGGCGGTGCTTCATAACCTAAGTTTCGGGTTTTATTTAATGTGCGTTCCTAAGCGCAAAGATTTTTCAAAGCAAAAGTTCTGCGCTTTCTCCCTGCTATATGCTAAATTGGCGACTTACATCGCCAGCAATTTCTTAGCTCCTAGCTTATGAATCCGTCCTATCTGATCGACATCATCATTTTACTCAGTGCCGCGGTGATTGCTGTGCCTATCTTTCAGGCTATTAAGCTAGGCGCTGTACCTGGATTTTTGGTTGCAGGCTTAATCGTAGGCCCCTCTGGATTTGGTTTAATTAGCAATATCAACCAAATCGGCTACCTTGCAGAAATTGGCGTCGTTTTATTGCTATTTGTCATTGGTATAGAGCTTAAACCTGCACGCCTCTGGCTAATGAGGCGCTCGGTATTCGGCCTAGGCTCGCTACAATTACTCATTACAGGCGCTGCCTTATGCGGCGTCAGCTATCTCTTTTTTGATATTCCTCTACGCGCAGCTATTCTAGTCGGCCCCGCACTTGCGCTCTCTTCCACCGCCTTTGTATTACAGTTACTGACAGAGCAAAAATCTCTCTCTTCCACTTATGGCCGCACCTCTTTTGCCGTGCTATTAATGCAAGATCTAGCTGTTGTTCCCCTATTAGCCCTATTACCTTTACTCGCTTCTCAAGATCAAGGCATTGGTGTCAATATTGGGCTTGCCTTAATTGAGTCTCTCGCCGTACTTAGCTTAGTAATATTAATCGGACGCTATTTTCTCCACCCCATTTTGCACCGAGTGGCATTAGCCAAGAATCCAGAGGTTTTCACCGCTTCTGCCTTACTTATCGTGCTCGGAGCAGCGGTCATTCTTGAGCATATCGGGCTTTCTATGGCCATGGGGGCTTTTTTAGCGGGACTACTGATCTCAGACTCATCCTATAAGCATCAAGTGATGGCCGAAATCCAGCCTTTCCGTGGGCTGTTACTCGGCATGTTTTTCATGTCCATGGGGATGACTTTCAACCTTAGCTTATTGCTAGAGAACCCAGGATATTGCCTTGCCATAGTCGGCTTACTGATTGCAGTCAAGACCGCTATACTTTTTCCGCTTACTTACTTATTTAAACTAAGCTCCAAGAAAAGCTTAGCCGTTGCCCTAATCCTTGCGCAAAGCGGTGAGTTTGCCTTAGTGCTATTTTCTTTAGCCAACAAATCAAAGCTATTAAGTGACGCTCTGTTTCAACAGTTATTGCTTATCGTTGTACTCAGCATGTTAGTCACACCACTACTTGCACATCTTGCTCAACGCTTGATTAAGGCTAAAGATACGCCAGAAGTACAAGAACCCGAACAAGCTCCCGAAAGTAATACACCTATAGTGCTTGCTGGATTTGGCCGCGTAGGCCACCGCATCGGTGAAATTCTATCTATTTCAGGCTATACCTATGTTGCTTTAGACTCTGATGCCGCCATCGTAAAAAGAGAACGCGCTAACGGCTTCCCTGTTTTTTATGGTGACGCACGTAACCCCGAAGTTTTAAAATCTGTCGGCGCAGAGCATGCACAAGTCATCCTTGTCACCGTCAATGACCCTGAAGCAACCGAAAAACTAGTCGCATCATTATGTACCGCCTATCCTGATATGAAAATTTTCGTACGTGGACACAGCCTGACTCAGTGCCGTGAATTACGAAGCTTAGGTGCCGATGGCGCAGTTTCAGAATATGTAGAAATCAGTATAAAACTGGCACGATTAGCATTAAATAATGTCGGCGTCAGCGAACAAGAACAAGAAAGCGTACTAGGTGGGTTTAGAGAGAGATATTATGCTGAGATTGATAATGGACTCAGTGTGGAAAAAATAAAAATTCGAGACTAACGTTAATAACATAGGTTGGATTAGATTTTTATTACGCAGAATAAAAACCTAATCCACCCGCAACAAGGCTTATTATGCCCCCCCTAAGCCATAGGTATCTACACAAGTCTTAAAGCCTTCTCCAGTGGGAGAAGGTTGGATGAGAGAAGTAGATAAAGCTTTTACTTTATTCTCCTCACCCCAGCCCTCTCCAGCAGGAGAGGGAGCCATCTTAACTTTCAACTTATTGTATTAAATGT